>JBPCKK010000133.1:0-4548 GCA_051004335.1 Chloroflexota bacterium | reverse complement strand
CACGTTCACCCGCCAGTGGGTGTCATCACGCACTGTCCATTGCGACACGATGTAATTTGCGCGCACATCCCTAACGGCCGCCTGTGGCGCCTCCATGCGTGGACCGATGAACGATACCACCGACGTGCCACGATATGGAATCGTGCTGTCACCTGGCGACAGCGCTCGCGCCAGTACCGACCTGGGGGCTAGCGGTGTCTGGTGGTGGGGACCAAAGGGCGCTGCCAGGAGTGCAGCGGCGATAGTGGCTGCCACGGCTACGCTCACGGGGGCCACCCACCAGCGGTGTAACCACTGGCGGTCGCGTTTTACCGCCTGAGTCGCGCTCAAGCGGGCGCGCAGCCGTGCTCGGTATCTGCAATCAACTCGTGGAATGGCGCCCAAATAGGCATTGATAATTTCAGGATCTTCGAAACTCTCGCGGTCAGTCATGGGCCTGATCCCTTTCGTAGTAACGGCGCAGCGCATGGAGCCCTCGCTGCACCAGCATCTTGGCGGCGGGTGTGCTCTTACCGAGGATGTGCGCAACTACCGCGAAAGGCAGATCACCGGCGTAGCGCAACGCCAGAGCGTCACGTTGATCGGGAGTCAGCGCCTCGAGCGCTGCCCACATCCACTGGGCATCCTCGTTGGCGATGGCCGCGGCTTCGGGTCCCAGCTGTGGTGCGGGGGCAAGCAGGCCCGGCTCGTAGTGTGTCGAGCGTGCGCTCTCCCGGTAATGATCGGCGACTGCGTTGCGGGCGATGGCAAAGAGCCAAGCAGCGAAACTGCCTCGCTCTGGATGGAAACTCTCGATGCGGGCAAGCGCCCGGCTGAAGGTGATGCTCACCATGTCCTCGACATCGGATGATCCGCCCCGTACCGTCACGTATCGCTCAATAACGACCACATAGCGGTCATACAGCGTGAGGAAGGCCTCTCGGTCGTGCACCGCAGTACGCGCAAGCTGCGCTTCTTCATCCTCACGCGCACGTCCCTCCTTTCCCTCCATTTCAGCGTACGTTTCCATGTCAACTCTGCCCTTTTGACGGCCCTGCGGGCACCCGCTGGAAAGGCTGACTATAGCCTTCCCCTTCAGCTAGGTCGATGTGCACTGGCGCATGTCCATTGACGTGTACCGTTCATAAAAGCATGTGGGGAACAAATACGAGCATCCGGCGCATCGCAACCTCTAGTGATCCGGACAACCGAAGGCGAGTCACGCCGGTGCGCGGGCGCCGGCGTGACTCGTCCGATCGAGGCTCACACCCGGCAATGAGTGCAAGCTCTAGCGCTACCCGGTCCCCTGCTCGTTGCGAGCGAAGTCGTGGTCGAGTTCGCGCTTGACGGCGGCGATGAAGGTTTGGTACGCCTGCATGTAGGCGGCGCGATTGTAGCCCGGTTCCATGGGATCAGAGCTTGCCGCGCCTAGAGGACCGGTGGGTAAGATGACCCACTCAATCTCCGACTCTCCCGGTTTGAGACTGATCAAGCGCACCTTGATCCAGGCGATGGGGTGGTCGATGGCATAGATCTCCGCCTGTACAGACTGTAATTGGGCAGGGGTACCTGTTTGGGAGGTGAAGCCTATGGTGCGTGGAGCGTTGTTCTGAGTAGTCATTCGTCTCTCTCCTTAGTAGGATTGTCTCGCTGCTTTGGTGGCGAAGACCTCAGCAGGCAATTGCGCAGTAGTATCCGCTGTGGTCGCTCGAATTGCAGGAGGCTTTTACTTGGGTCTTTGAGGGGCAACCAGAGTAGCACTCGGCGCAGGCGTAGTAGCCCTGCGCCGGCCAGTAGTAGCAGCATGAGTTTGTCTGCGGACTGACGCACAGTCCTGTGCATGTTTCCATACACGTTCCGGCAGGAATAGTGGCCGGATTGTCAATACAACCTCCATCCGGGCAACAGGGATACTGCGGGCTTGTTCCTTGAGCAATGGCGGTGGGGACAAAGCCCACCAGCCCTCCCATCAGTGCCGTTGCTCCCAGTGACACCTTCGCTAGTCCGGTCAGGAATCCGCGCCGCGACTGATTCAGGTAGAGGTAGCTTGAGCCTCCCTCTTCAGGTGGGCTCCCATCCCCCATTCCCGGCGGTCCACTGGTTGATTGTTTGTCCATTGCCTGTTACCTCCATCGTCAGAGTGAAGTGCTTCGGTCAGATTGAAGTACTAACAAGAGAAATACGGAATAAGACGGAAAAGGTAACGGGTACACTTGAATCTCCCACGCGCGCATTTAGCAGCGGGGACCTAGAGCGGGCGGGTGTCCCCCATGGCGAGGAGTTCGTGCACGGTGCACGTGGCCGACATCGTTTTGACCATTCCGGCCAGGAATCCGCGCCACCATTGGCTTAGGTAGACGTAGCTTGACGCTCGGCCATCGGTGGAACTCGGATCATCAGATCCCGACGTTCCGCCAGTTTGTCGAGCATCCATTGCACATCGCCTCCGATGTGATAGGCAAAGACCTCAGCCGTATCGTTCCACAGTGCCATCTGTGTGGGTGTTCCCCGAATCTCCAAGAAGTCATATAACTTTCCGTCACGATCGACAATCATCCGGCATCCTATAGCTTCCGCGGCTTGGTACGTCTCATCCTGTTCCGCGCCAGCTCGGACAATGCAGGTGACAGCGGCGGCGGACAGGCGTCCCAGAGCAACCGCCTGGCGCAAATCCCGGATCAGCCCGTCACAGCCGCTGCACCCCTTGCTGAGGTACAGCAGAATCAGCGGCATGCCGGTTTCAGCGCGACTGTTGAATTCAAGTCGAGATGCGACCGCGCCGGGCAGCGGCTGACCAAGGTATGAGGGAGCCGGTGGATGGGTGATGAGTTGGGCAAGGGCGGCAACATGACCACGAAGGATAAGCACCTCCCGCATGACACCGAGCAAGACCAGCAGCAGGAGAACGAAGAGAGCAACGAGTACCGCGTCCGCAATAGTCAAAGTTTGTCTTCCTTTCGGCCATCGGATGTTGGGTGAGGGGACGCACGGCGAGTTGGTCGTGACCTTTCGGAGTACCAGCCGAGCGCTACCAGTGGTTCCAATCGGGGCGCGTAGAAGTCCGCCAGAGGATGCTCTGGCCGGGACAGCTGCCAGTACTGCAGGCCGATGGAACCGACTAGCCCCGCCAGAATGAGCAGGGGAGAGACGAGAAATGAAACCATCGTCGCAGGTACGGCCAGATGATTCACCGGTACGGGAGGAGCAAGAGCCAAAGCGGCGACAAACAGCGCGCCATTTCGAATGGCGTATGCTCCGGGGAGCAGCATGCGGACTGCACCTGCTTGCTCGCCGCGCCGGCCGCCCAAGTGGAGGGAGTCGGGTTCGGCACGACCACCAAAGCAGCCGCATGCCGGGGAGTCGGTCGCAACAAGCCGGTATGCAATGAACGCGGACGCGAGGATCAAGAATATCGACGCTCCCATACCAAACGGTCGTGGAGACGCCACCTGAAGCGCAGCGGCGACGAATCCAAGAGCCAGGAGGCTTTCCGTGGCCACAACCGCTGCCGCAACGGCCGGCGCGAACCGGCCGAAGGGGCTGCGGAGCGGCGTGACGAACGTGGGAAAGGATCTCGCCTTTAACACGGCCGAAGTGGCGAAGACAGCCGCAAGGATCACCTCGAGTCCAACGGCGAGAGTCACACTCGATCTCCAAACACGGCGTCGAAACTCTTAGGGGCGCTGCTATGTGCCGTTTTGCTCGTCCCAAGCGAAGTCGTGGTCCAGCTCCCGCTTCACTGAATGTATGAATTTTTGGATGGTCTCCTTGCGACCAGAAGATCCTGAATAGTTGCCAGCGGCAGCGAGCGGCCCGGTCGGGGAGATTTGATACTCGATTTCCGACTCACCGGGATTGAGTCCTAGTAAGCGCACCTTGACCCAGGCGATGGTCTCCTGCTCCATGAGTGCCTCCATGCGACCGGAGGTGTCGGGACCGGCGTGATAACCACTGGCATTGCCCGTATTGTCCCCCTGGGCCGATGCCGAGGGAACAAGGCCAAGCAGCCCGCCAACAAATGCGGTCGCCCCTAACGACACCTTTCCTAGGTTGGTCACGAATCCCCGACGGGAGTGGGCTGCATCGAGACAGCTCGATGCTTGCTCCCCGGGTGAGTTGGTGTTCCCGGGACTCGACAGTCCGGACATTGGATGCGTATCCATTGCGTATTACCTCCTATTCAGGTGGTCACGAACGAGAAGATTGACAAGCGAAAACAGTGTCGCTGAGTATCAGGGCAACGTAAGAGCGGCGACACTGGTTGCCGCGGGGGAGGCGGCGACCAGTGCACCCAGGTCCTAGGGGAGTCCGACACGACGGCACTACACGGACTCGCGTCTACATGATTCCTTTCTCATCGCGACGAAAGTCGAAATCTAGTTCTTCCTTGACCCGCCGGATAAAGGTTTGGAACGCCTGCCCGTAGGCCGTTGGAGAGTGGCCGGGGTATCCGGGCGGAATGCCGCCCGCTGCCAAGGGGCCCGCCGGAGCAAAGGTCCACTCGATCTCGGAGTCACCGAGGTTGGGTCCGAGCACGCGGACTCCCACCCAGGCGATTGTCTCCTTCTC
>JBPCKK010000132.1:0-11962 GCA_051004335.1 Chloroflexota bacterium | reverse complement strand
GCCTCATTCTCACCGCGTTTGAGGCGATTATGCCGTTCGTTGGCTTCCTCATCGGCAGCGGTATCGGTACCGCCGTGGGTGTGTTCTCCGATTATGCCGCCGCCGCCGTGCTCATCGGCGTCGGTGTCTTCATCCTCTGGCCGCGAGCCGACGAGGACGAGGGGGAGAAAGTCCTGTTGCTGCAACGAGCACGGGGTATGGCCATTCTTGGACTTGGCTTGGGCATTAGCCTGGATGAACTCGCCATTGGATTTGGTGGCGGACTTCTGCGATTACCACTGCTGGTGCTTGCCGTCCTGATCGGAGTGCAGGCGTTCCTCGCCGCCCAAGTCGGCATGCGCGTCGGTGCAAAACTCGGGGAATCGGCACGGGAATGGGCAGAACGCATTGCCGGAATTTTGCTGATCGGCGCCGGTGTTCTCGTCCTGGTAGAGAAGCAAGCCGGGCTATAAGAATGGGATTGACCTGGCTTGGCGAACAGCTCTCTAAGAAGCGGGAAGCGCATGCTGTCGAGCCCCTCCTGGCGCGATTTTGGCCGATGTGCTCGCCGAAGCGGAAACTGTGCTCCTGCCGGCTGAGAATGTGCTGAGTTGGGCTCAGCGATCCGGAAGAGGAGCGACGGGGAGCTCGCCTGGCGGCACCAGCAGCTCCTGGCTGATCTCCTGAACCGACGCACAGCCGCAGAGGAGCATAGCGGTGGCTAATTCCTCGCGAAGCAAATTGAGCACGTGCAGGACTCCCGCTTCGCCGTTTACCGCTAGGCCCCAGACGAACGGACGCCCGAGGAGAACGGCCCCGGCGCCGAGGGCCAGGGCCTTCAACACATCGGCGCCTCGACGGATACCGCCATCCATCAGGATCTCGGCGCGGCCGTGGGTGGCCGCGACAACCGCCGGGAGCGCGTCGAGCGAAGCTACCGCGCCATCGAGCTGACGTCCGCCATGGTTCGAAACGACAATTGCTTGGGCGCCGTGGTCCACAGCCAGCCGGGCATCGTCGGGAGCCAGGATTCCCTTGAGGACCAGCGGAAGCCGGCTGAGCGAATTCAGCCACGCGAGATCATCCCAGCGCAAGGGCTGGTAGGGTCCCTCGACCGAGAGCCCGTCCACACGTGCAGGCGCCGCGTCGTACGGCCGCATATCCGCCGGGATGCGGAAACCGTAGTGCAGATCGCGCTCCCGCCGCCCGAAGATGGGCAGATCGACCGTGAGGACCAGAGCGCCGGCCCCGGCCGCCTCCGCGCGATGCACGAGATCCTCGGTAACTGCCCGATCGCGCTGCACGTACAACTGGAACCACCAATTCCCGGCTGCCGGCGCTACCTCCTCGATGGTCAAGGAGGCTGAGGTACTCAGAATGAAAGTCGTGCCTGCTTCTCGCGCGGCGCGCGCACTGGCTCGCTCGCCCTCCGAATGAACCAAGCGTTGGGTGGCCAGAGGAGTGAGCAATACGGGCAAACTGACATCCTGTCCCAGAATTGACGTGCTGAGATCCGGTGATGCCACGCCACGCAAGACGCGCGGCAGCAGGCGCCATTGAGCAAAGGCCTCCCGGTTCGCGGCGATTGATGTCTCATCTTCGGCGCCGCCGGCAAAGTAGCCATGGATATCGGGCGGCAGCAGTGCTTCGGCACGCGCCTCATAGCCAAAGAGATTGATCGGCGCTGGCTCCTGCCCCATGATCTGCTCCTATATAAAGTGAGTTATACTGAGAGAACGCGTCACCCGCCGGCGCCTTGGCAACGTTTGGGGGAAGCGAAATTCATCGCCGAGGTATCCCCCGTATGACCACCGCGCCGGAGCAGATGCAGCCTGCCCCTGCCACATTTTCCTGGGGCAAAGCATCAACGCTGGTCGCCGTTATTGTCCCTTTGGTGGCTTTTGTCGTCGCCGTGGTGAAGTTGTGGCAGCGAGACATTGTGCCGGTTGATCTGGTGATGCTCTTCGTCCTGTACTTTCTGGGCGGAATCGGCATCACGGTGGGCTACCATCGCTTTGCCACCCACCGCGCCTTCCGTAGCCACCCGGTAACCGAGTTTATCCTGCTGCTGTTCGGTTCCGTCGCCATGGAAGGCGGCGTGATCACCTGGACGGCTGATCACTGGAAACATCACAAGTTCGCCGACAAGCCGGGCGACCCGCACAGTCCGCTGGAAGGGTTCATGCACGCGCACATTGGCTGGATGTTTGGCGACAATCGGGGCATCCCCGAGCAGGATGCCAAACATCTGCTGAAAGATCCGATTGCTCGCTTCATGGAGCGCAGCTTCCTGTTCTGGGCCTTCCTTGGCATCGCCGGACCGTATCTTCTTGATGGCTGGCGCGGCGTTCTCTGGGGTGGCCTGGTGCGCATCTTCCTGCTGCACCACATCACCTGGTCGGTCAACTCAATTTGTCACCAATTTGGCAAGCGCGATTTTGTGACCAGTGACCAGAGTGGTAACCAGTGGATCGTCGGATTGATCGGATTGGGCGAGGGCTGGCACAACAACCACCACGCCTTTCCCGAATCGGCCTTTCACGGTCTCAAGCCGGGCCAGATTGACGTCGCCGGCTATGTGATCCGCGGCATGGAACGGCTGCACATCATTTCGGATGTCCGCCGAGTGTCGCCTGAGCGCATGGAGCGCAAGCGAGTCGCCTAAACGGCGCGATGCGGGATTCGGTGTGAACCGCGTCACTTGATACCAGCGTCCGTTTAGCACTAAACTCAGCTCGATGGATACCTCGACTTTATCCGCCAACCCTATCAATCGGCGCAACACACGATCGTGGGCGGTGCTTGGCTGGTTGCGGTTGGCTCGGGTCTTTCAGAAGGTGGACCGGTTGTCAGCCGATGAACTGCGCGCGGAGAATCTGAGCGTGGCTCAGTTTGATGTGCTGGCTCATGTCGGCTCGACGTACGGGCCAACCCAACAGGAGCTAGCCGATTCTCTTCTGGTTACCAAGGGTAATGTCTGTCAATTGCTTGACCGGATGGAGAAGCGCGGTTTGCTCGAACGCCGTCAAGATGGACGAGCCAATCGCCTCTTTCTAACCGATTGCGGCCGTGCTCTCTACACCCGAGTGGTCCCGAACCACGAGTTCGAGATTGACGGGCTCTTTGCCCCGCTTACTCGCGCTGAGCAGCTGGAATTGCTCCGGCTGTTGCGCAAGCTGGATCGTTCGCTGCGCTGAGCGGCGCGGATTTAATGCTTCGGTCGGATACGCGGTGAATAGCGAGGCAGATAGTGGCCCCAGTGTACGGGTAAGAACTTCTGCGTCAAGTAACCAGGACCATGCGCCGGGAGATAGGTGTACTCGACAAGTATCTTGTCCTTAAAGGCAGAATACTGCGATAGCCGCAGGCCATGGCCATACACCTCGATATAGTCAGTGCCAAGGTGGAACTCGTGGATGATCTCCAACCACACAGTGTTTGTGTTGCTGAATGATTGGCTGTAGATGGTTGTTCCTGGGGTGTCCCAACCCGGATACCGTCCTGTCATGGCCAGCAGGGCGGGCTCATTGGGATTCTTTGTCGAAATGTACGCGGAGATGGATTGCACGAGCACATGATGTGTCGCCCGCCGGAGCGAGGGTTCGCGCCCTGAGGTGGGCGCAGAACTGGAGACCGTCGTGGCCCGGCAGGAGTTCAGCCACCTGAGCCTGGCCGGCGGGAATCGCCGGTGATGACGAGCGAGGTTGCGGGTTGCCGGCACAACCGGACAGCAAAGCGAGAATGAATGGGAAGAAGACTGCCGGAGTCCAGCGATGTGGCTGACAGGGAATATTGATCCTGCTACGTCTCTTTGCTAGGATGAAGGCACAAGCAAGGGCGATGGAGTTCGCCTCTAACCGCCGGGTTTCCCGGCCGATGACTCCTGTCGGATCCGGCAGGGGGTTTTTATGTCGCCAAGACTGAACCCCGACCGAACCACTGGAGGGGTCGATGGCGGGCAGTCGAGACATAGGCCGATGATACCAGACTGGGTGATTCAAGTTCTGGCTGTCCTGGAGGTCATCGTAATTGCTCCCTTGCTGAAAGGGGTCATCAACCGTTGGAAAGCGCGGTTGCAGTCCCGGCGCGGACCGCCGTATCTCCAACCGTACTATGACCTCCGGAAACTCTTCGGCAAGGATATGGTGGTTTCGCGACATACGTCCTGGCTATTCCACCTGGTGCCAATCGTGTATTTCCTGGTCCCGATTGTGGTAGCCACACTCATCCCGGTGCTGTCAGCCTATCCCCTGCCCTTCGCCGAAATGGGCGATATACTCGGCGGAGGATTCGTTCTTACGCTTGGTGGATTTTTTATCTCGCTGGGTGCGCTCGATGCCGGCAGCACCTTCGGTGGGATGGGAAGCAGTCGGTCCCGTGTTATCTCGCTGCTCTCGGAGCCGGTTCTCATCCTCGTGTTCTTTACAGTGGCGCTGATATCGCAGACGACACTCCCGTTTTTTGTCGGCCGGGCGTTGGAGGCATCTGGGAACGTGATCAGTCCCGCTCATGTACTCGTGTCCGTTTCGTTCTTCATGGTGGTCTTGGCTGAAACTGGACGTATTCCAGTGAACAATCCGTCAACACACAGCGAGCTGTCGATGATCGATGAAGCCCGTATTCTGGAATATTCGGGACCAGAGTTGGCGTTGCTCGAGTGGGGATCGGCCATGAAGCTTTTCGTCTTGTTGATCATCTTGATGAATGTCCTGGTCTTTCCTTGGGGTCTTACCTATGGCGGCGATCCCGCGCGCGTGGTCATCGCGATGATCGGTCTCTTGCTCAAGATGGCGTTCATCTGTGGCGTCATCGTGGTCATCGAATCCACGTGGGCCAAAATTCGCTTTTTCCGGATACCTGAATTTCTGGGGGCAGCTTTTGCCCTGTCACTCCTCGCCTTGATCACCTACCACTTCTAGGGAGGATAAGCGTGCCGGCTCTCGATCTCGTCAATGCCGCCCGACTGGTGAACCTGATTGGCGCCCTTATTCTGCTGACGGCGTTTGCCATGCTGGTAACACGGCAGGTCTTTGGGGCAGTGAATGCGTACGCCTTGCAGTCTGTCTTTCTAGCCGCCATTGGGGTCGTCGTCGGCTACGCCACGCACTTGCCTGATCTTTACCTGGTGGCCCTGATCACACTGGTAAGCAAGGCGATTATCATTACGTACTTCGTGCGGCGAATTGCGCGCCAGACGGAAGCTTGGCGCGAACTCTCGCTGTATCTGAACATTCCGGCGTCGCTGCTAGGAGGTTGCATTCTGGTGGTCGTCGCCTACTTTGTTACCTTCGCGATTCCCGTTGAGGGATCGCTGGCAACCAAGCCCTCGCTGGCTATCGCCGTGGCCGTAATGCTCATTGGTCTCTTTGTGATGGTGACCCGAGCCGAGCTTGTTATGCAGATAGTGGGTCTACTTACCCTTGAGAATGGACTGTTCTTCGGCGCGCTGGCGATATCGTACGGAACCCCGCTCATCGTGGAGTTTGGCATCTTCTTTGACATTCTCGTAGCTGTTCTCGTGCTCCTGGTGCTGGTGACGCGGATCCGGGCGAAGATGGGAAGCACTTCGACCACCGACTTGACGAGGCTACGAGGATGATTCTGCTGCTTCTCCTCATAGTTCCTCTGCTCGCCGGCATCGGTTGTTTCGTGGTACGCAGCCGTCGCGTTATGGACGGCATAACTATGCTCTCCGCGGCGATTCTTCTCGTGCTCGGATTAGTCGTGGCGGCGCAGGTTCTGAGCAGCGATTCGATTTCACTGTTCGGCGCCTTCTTTTACGCCGATGCGCTGAGTTCCGTGGTCATTCTGGTCATAGTTACCGTTGGGTTCACTACCTCGTTGTTCTCCATCGGGTACATGCGCCATCAGCCCGCCACCGAAACCCTAAGCACGCGCAGCTTGGATAGTTACTACGTACTCTTCCACGCTTTTATGCTGGCTATGCTCATCGTCCCCGTGGCCAACAGCCTGGGTATCATGTGGATGGCCATCGAGGCCACGACTCTGGCTTCCGCCCTGCTGGTCGCCCTCTACGGGACGCCTGAGGCCCTCGAAGCCGCCTGGAAGTACGTTATTGTCGCCTCAGTCGGCATTGCCCTCGCCTTGTTTGCCGTGGTTCTCACTTATTACGCCGGCATCCATGCGCTGGGGGCGGGGAATTCTGATCTGAACTGGACCACATTGATGCCGGCCGCCGCGCGCCTGGACCCTCGTATCATGAAGTTGGTCTTCATTTTGGCCCTCATCGGTTTCGGAACGAAGGCAGGGTTGGCGCCGATGCACACCTGGCTACCCGATGCCCATAGTGAGGCGCCGGTGCCCATCAGCGCGTTGCTCTCGGGCGTCCTTCTCAGTCTGGCACTCTACGCCATCCTCCGGTTCTATGCCCTGGCCGTTCGGGCTCTCGGTCATCCCTATCCGAGTCATCTGTTACTGGCCTTTGGCCTCTTCTCCCTCCTCATCGCCATGCTCTTCATCCTGAGACAAACGGACTACAAACGCCTGTTGGCCTATTCCAGCGTTGAGCACATGGGCATCATCGCGACGGGCTTCGCGTTTGGCGGGCCGCTGGCAACGTATGGGGCGCTTCTCCAGATGCTTAACCACGCTATTGTCAAGTCTTTGATGTTCTTTGCCGTCGGTAACGTCCTTCTTAAGTACGGAAGCAAGGATATCAAGGATGTCTCCGGCTTGATTCGCGTCAATCCGTTCGCGGCGGCAACCTTCGTTATCGGCGGGTTTGCCCTCATCGGCTCGCCACCCTTCAATACTTTTATAAGCGAGTTAGCCATTTTCGCCGGAGGCTTCAAATCGGGCAACGCCACAGCTACCGTGATCATGATTATTTTCCTTGCGGTCATCTTTGTTGGCTTCATGCAATACGTGAACAGCATGGTGTTCGGGGTCAAGCCGGCACGAATACTGGTCTCCGCAACCAATTCCTGGATCGTGGCTGCCTTTGTGTGTGGCCTGATTCCGATTATTGTTCTCGGACTGTATGTTCCGGGCGCCTTGAACGACCTCGTGCGGCATGCCGCTCTGGTGCTTGGGACGTGACGATCACCTTTGATCCCGCTGATCCGATCGAGACGGTTGGGGTCGAGTTGCTCCACCGAGAGGTTCGTGGGGAACGTGAGACGTACGTGGAGCTACGGCCGGAGGACCTGGCGCCGGCGGTGCGGGCGCTGCAGGCGGATCATGGCGCACGATTGATCAATGTTGTCGGTCTGGACGAGCGTGCTCTTGGCCGAGGATTCCGCGCGATCTTTACCTTGGCGCTTGCGAACGAGAAGCTCGTATCGCTTGCCGCTTGTCTGGCCAGTGAAGAGCCGTCGTATCCGGCGGTATCGTTCGACGTCCACGCGGCGGACTGGTATGAACGTGAGAATTTCGAGCTCTTGGGAATTTGCGCGCTGGGTCACCCCGAAATCGGTAACCGGATCTTGCATAATGACTGGCCCCGAGATCTGTATCCTCTGCGCAAGGATTTTCCCCAAGACAGTCCATGGCCGCCGCGCGTTGGCGCCATGGAGCCGCCGCCGCGCGCGACTGGGCCTGGTGTTTTCCAATACACCGTGGGGCCGGTCCGATCCGGCGTCATGGAGTCCGCTCGCTTTGTGATCAGCAGTCTAGGAGAGGAGATTGCCGATGTCCGCACTTCCTTTTATTGGAAGCATCGTGGCATTGAAAAGCTATGCGAGGATCGTCCGCTGTCGACAGTGACACTCTTCGCCGAACGCATTGCCGCGAACTCAGCCATCGCCCATTCGCTGGCATTCGCCTTGGCCGTCGAAGCTATGACAAATGCTGGCGTTTCCACGCGGGCACAGCGTACTCGGGTCATTTTGGCTGAGATGGAGCGCCTCTACAATCACATGCATGATCTGGCGAGTCAAGCGGACGCGACTGGTCTCACAGTTGGCCATGCCGAGGGAGCCATACTCACCGAGCAACTCCGACGGCTCAATGCCGAAATTACGGGGCACCGCTATCTCTTTGGCTCCATCGTCCCCGGCGGCGTGAAGATCGATCTGACCGAACGGAACCAACGGCGTATCGCTGAGCACATGCGTGAATTTCGACACGCATTTCGGGTCTACATCGACGCGCTGATGACATCGACGTCACATTTGGATCGGCTGGAGCAAACCGGCATTGTGGCTCCGGATGTAGCGCACGATCACTCCTTGGTGGGTCCCGTTGGGCGTGCGTCCGGAGTTGACGTGGATGTGCGGCGCGATCATCCGTACGCCGCGTATCGGGGAATCTCATTCGAGGTACCGGTGCTGGCGCGCGGCGATGCGCTTGCTCGGAACCAAGTGCGCATCGCCGAGGTCTATCAATCGATTTCGATTATTGAACAGGCTCTAGCCGATCTACCGTCCGGCGCCCTGCGGACTCCCATCGAACCTCTCCCTCCATACGCCGAGACACAGGCATACGTCGAAGGGCCGCGTGGAGGCATTGTCCACTGGCTCAAGGCGAATGCTCAGGGCGAGCTCTACCGCTACAGAATCCGGCCCGCGTCCTTTGTGAACTGGCACGTTTTTCACCTGGCAACCGCGGCGGCCAATATTCTCACCGATTTTCCCATTATCGAAAGCAGCTTCGCACTGGTATTGGCCAGTAACGACCGTTAGAAAGGGCATTGATGTTTGGTTGGGTCTACCGAGGTCTGAGAATTGGGGTGAAGACCACGCGCTACCCGCGTGAAGTTCCTATCCTCCCCTTGCGTACCGTGCCATCGGTGGATGAAACGCTCCTCCGACCGGGACACTGCGCTTTCCTAGCCAGCGTCTGCCCCACTGGAGCTCTGGCTGATCCTCTGGACGGCGCCAAGCCATCCCTCGTCCTTGACTACGGGAAATGTGTATTCTGCGGCCTCTGCGCCGAAGCGCTTCCCGGCGTTGTAACCATGGCGCACGACTATGAACTGGCCGCGCGGAATCGTGGTGATCTCCGCACCACGTATGTCTTCAGGAACGATAGCCGTGGACACTGAAGCGCGGACAACGGAGGAAGTTGGTCAACGACTCCGAGCACGCATCGACCGCCTTTTTGGTCGCTCGCTGCATATTCGACACGTCGATACAGGTTCATGCAACGGCTGTGAGCTCGAACTCAACGCGTTGTCTAATCCGTACTACGATATAAGTCGCCTGGGCGTCTTCTTCGCTACATCGCCGCGCCATGCCGACATGCTCCTGGTAACCGGTCCGGTCACGCGGGCTATGGAGATTCCTTTACGCGTGACGTACGACGCCATGCCCAGCCCAAAGCTGGTTGTTGCCGCGGGGGTGTGCGCTTGCGACGGTGGCATGTATCGCTTTCACTCGTACAGTTCCGCCACCGGGCTCGATCAGTTTCTGCCCGTCGATGCCTATATTCCAGGCTGTCCCCCTAGCCCGCTTGCGTTGATTCAGGGCATCATGCTGGCCCTCGATCGCGTCGAGCAGCAGGTCCACAGCCACACGATCACGATTCCCTTCATCCCCGATCGCTCCGCTTCTGAAGAGAGCCATGGATAGTATAGTGACGGGGTCGCTGGCCATCTCCGCCATCATCTATGCCGGCGGAGCCGTGCTCGCGGGTGTTTTGCCTGGGAGGGCGAGCGCTTTGGTCGCCGCGGTCGCGATAGCCCTTGCCGGTGTGGGAGAGCTGTTGGCAGGTTACACTCTGCTGTCTGGTAATGGTGATTTTCAGGCCGGCCTGTATCGCCTGTACCCCTTTGGCTTGTTGCAGATCCGCGGCGATACGCTCTCCGGCCTCTTTTTGCTTCTCACCGGCGCTATCTCACTGGGTGTCGCGCTCTATAACTGGAGTTACTTTCAGCATCAGACCTCCCTAGCGGCACGCGTTCAAGGTGTATTGCTTCAGCTCCTCTTGCTCTCCGTGCTCGGTATTGTGCTTGCCGATGACTTAGTGCTGTTCCTGCTCAGTTGGGAGGTCATGTCGGTGGTGTCATATCTGCTCACCTGCTCCCACTACGAGGACCGTCGCGCCACGCATGGCGCGCTACTCATGTTGGTGATGAGCCACGCTGGCGCCGCCGCTTTCCTTACGGCATTCGTCTTGTTGAGCGGCTCGGTTGGTGGAACAGGCTTCGCGGCAATGCAATTGGGCGCCCCTCACCTCCAGGAGCGGATTCGCGATGCGTCTTTCCTCCTCTTCTTTCTCGGCTTCGGGGTCAAGGCGGGCGTGGTTCCCCTCCACATCTGGGTGCCGGCAGCCTATGAAGCGGCGCCCAGCAGCTTTTCCGCAGTGCTCGCCGGCATCCTCGTGAACATGGGTATCTACGGGATCATCAGGTTCGCCGTTCAGATGGTAGGGACTGGCCCGATGTGGTGGGGCTTCGTAGTCGCTGGCCTCGGATCGGTGAGCGCGCTTTTGGGCATCCTGTATGCGCTGATGGAGCGTGATATGAAGCGGTTCCTGGCGTACAGTAGCGTGGAAAATGTAGGCATCATCTTGATCGGTGTGGGGGCCAGCATGGTCTTCGCGGCATCGCACCAACCCATTCTTGCCGCACTGGCGATGACCGCTGCCCTCTTTCACACCCTCAACCACGCCACATCCAAGGGACTGCTCTTCTTGGGCGCGGGCGCGATCGACTATGCGACCAACGGAAGCCGAGATATGGACCGTCTGGGTGGGCTGATTCGCCTTCTCCCTTGGAGCGCCGCTCTCTTCCTGGTTGGATCGCTCTCGATTGCCGCCATTCCTCCGTTCAATGGCTTCATCACCGAGTGGCTCACGCTCGAGGCCCTCCTTCAGAGCTTCCACTTGGCCGACGTGGGAGCCAAGATCGCACTGGCGGGCGCCGGAGTTGCCCTCGCTCTTACCGCTGGGTTGGCCGTCACCGCCTTCGTGAGGGCGTATGGGATCGCCTTTCTCGGGTTGCCGAGGAGTGCAGAGGCCGAAAATGCCCGTGAAGTGCCGCGAGGTATGCGCTGGGGAATGTTGGTGATTGCGCTGGAAGCGGTTGCTCTGGGTATCTGGGCAACTGCATTCATACCCTGGTTTACTCGCATCAGTGCCCGCCTCTATGGCCCGGACATCGCCGCCAGCGTGGTACCGACCGTCTATACCCATCCAGCACAGAATGCGCTCCTGGTGCATCTGGGCGGCGGCCTGTTCCGCCCGCTTATCCCGGGAGATGGACCAGTTGTAATTCCCGGATACGCCACATTTTCGGCGGCGTCGCCCGCTTTCCTGGCAATCTGGTTCGTAGCGGGGGGAGTTACCCTGGGCGGCGCCCTATGGTTGCTCACTCGTGTACGATCTGCTCGTCGAGTTGAAGTCTGGGCCGGGGGAATAGAACGTTTCACGCCGGACTATCAGTACACCGCCACTTCGTTTGCCAACCCGCTCCGATCGATCTTTTCTCTGATTTACCAACCACGAACGGAATCGGACACAAGCTTCCAGGTGTCGCGCTACTTCCGCACGTCGGTGAGCTACCACGGCTCCGTGGCTCCGTTCTTTGAGGAGTACATTTATCTACCATCTGCTCGTTGGATGAAAACCCTGGCCGCCGGCGTGGGGATCATCCAATCGGGGAGCGTGAATCTCTATCTCGCGTACATCTTTGTAATTTTGGTAGTCGTATTGCTCGTTGTGCGCTGAGAATCGGTAAGTGACCCAGCTCAGTGAACTGAGCGCAGTCCAGCCGCCGCATCTACCGCAGCTTCGACCTCGGGAATTGGCTGCGATCCATCGATCTCCACCAGGCTTCCGTGTGTCCGGTAATACTCGATAAGCGGGCGGGTCTGCCGCTCGTAGACCTGCAATCGCTCGACTATGGTCTCCGGCTCTTCGTCTGAGCGGCGCTCCAAGGCGCGGCCATCGAGATCGCAGATCATATCCTGCTTCGGTGGCATGCTCGCCAGGTTGTAGATCGATCCGCACACCGGGCAGATCACGCGCCCGCCGAGGCGCATCACCAGTACATCGGTCGGCGCTGTGATGTGCAGCGCCATAT
>JBPCKK010000131.1:0-8780 GCA_051004335.1 Chloroflexota bacterium | reverse complement strand
GTCGCCATCCTCTCTATCAGCGTGCTGGACTGCTTCCGCTCGATCAGGCGTCAACTGGACTCGAGACCCGTGAATTGCCGGCACGGCCGGCCAACAGGCGAGCGCGAGCAAACCCAAGAGGGGTCCTGAATTGACGTCAGTTGTGCCCCCGGTCAGGAGTTGCCCACATCCCTGAGTCGCCCACCAGAACAGGAGACTCAGCACGCTGGAGGCAACCAAGAGCGGACGCAGGCGTTGTGGGCGAGCGGTACTGAGGGCAAGGCCGAGTCCCGCACACATAGCTATGATTGCGATGTTTAGGGCGACTTCCCAATGCGCCGTGACGTGAGCCGCCCAAGCGAGCGAGGGGCCGAGGAGCGCGGCCTGGAGCGTCCCCGGAGCGCGATTCGAGGCTATGGTCAGGGATATCTGTTGGGTCTGCCACCAGCTTGGCTGCAGCTGCAATGCGGCGGCCAGGAGCCAGAAACCGGCGAGGAACCACCGCAGGGACACACGCGATAATGGAAGTACAGCGGCGCGCGTGGGAAACGCCGCCAAACCGAGAAGCGCGTACAGCAAGACGGGGCCCGGCGCCCCAGTGAGCGCGCTCGCCTGGCCTGTAAGCAGCATACCAAGTCCTTCTCCGCCGTACCATACCAGCAGTGACCAGGCAACTGCTCCCATGAGTGCCGGCCTGGCAAATCGCCCAGTGAGCAAGCAGAGACCGAGAGCGATCTGTACTGCCGCGATGAATAGATTAACCGCAACCACGTGTGCAGTTGAAAAATCTATGCCCGGCTGGAGCGTGGCGGCTACGATGCCCGGCTGACCTTGCGTTGTGGCTCCCATGATGTCGGTGGTGAGGTGTGAGGTGAACATTGATGGTTGGAACTGGAGTAAGCCGTCGAGCAGCCACACCAATCCCAGCAGCTGTCGCAGTCGAAGTCCCAACGGGTGACCGGTGACGCCCCCCGTATCTTGTGGGACGGAGACGGCCCGTCTAGCCGTCAGCGTAGCGTTGCATAACGCCATTTTCTTACCTGTTTGGCTGTGGGGCGCTTGTGGGACGTGGCGTGGCCGTTGCCCGTGACGTACTCGTTGATCGTGGCGTGGCCGTTGCCCGTGACGTACTTGTTGGTCGCGGCGTGCTGGTCATTTGAGGTGTTTTCGTAGGTTGGGGCGTCACCGTGACTCGCGGGGGCGATGTTGCCCGCGGCGTGGTGGTTGGTAGTGTGGTGGTTGGTAGTGTGGTGGTGCTTGCCGGCGCAATGCTGGTTGCCGTCGGGCTCGTATTGTTCGCGCTCACGCTGCCCGCCGTCGTATATACGGGCGCGACGACTGATGGCATCGCGATGAGCGAAGCCATGCTGGAAAAGTCCGTACTTCCTGGGACCTGGCTCTGAGGCAGAACCTCATAGCCGAGATTGTCCCAATGCCGCTCATCTGACCGTGGGAATCCATATCCGGCGGGAAATGCGGCGCCACATGCATCGGCGGATGCTGGTGTGCCGTTGGCCGGATCATTGAACCAGAATGAATTCATGGGGTTGCATCCGGCGCTAAAGCCGGATCGCAACTCCCGAACATCGTTGTCGTCATGGTAAAACACATGGGTGTAGTAAACGCGAAGTGGTTGCGCGAACCACGGGAATGAGCCGGCTGGAATATCTGACTGGGCGAGAAGGGTCTGGTTCTCGAAGAGGGCTGCGTGGCCCTGCGAGATGAAGAAATCGAACCGTGAGCGGTTGTCGAACGCAATGCCATCATTGGAGTAATTGACGTACCGATTCTTCCCGCAGTTATATGGCGCACCGCCTGACCCGCCCCACAGGGTCGAGCCGTGTGGGCCACCCGCCGTGCCCGCCGGTGCCAAATCCGTTGCACTCTTGGGTCCAGTGAAGATACGGAGCTGGCAGGAGCCCTGTCTGAGTTCCACGAATACCGCCCGGTCCGTACTACTAATAGCGCTCCCAGTCTCAGCAGTGGTAACAGCGGAATTCGCTGGCGAGATCTGGAACGCAACCCACCGCCTGGCATCAAAATGCCCATCAACTTCCATGGTCAGGTGCAGTATGCCGCCGTGGGTCATATCGGCTGTCTGACTGGGCGAGAGGGAGAGCGAAGCGAACCTGGTATGCAGCGGGTTGTGTGATGTGGGCGTGCCTCCATCGAAAAGCACATCCATGAAGTGACCATCCGCTACGAAGGGCATGGAGTCGGTAACATCCGCTTCGGCCAACTGGATGCTTTCGGCAAGCGGCGTCCCTCCATTCAGCGTATAGAGTGCATTGTCATGCCGAACATCGATTGCCGTACGTTTGAGGGTCGCTCCTTCACTTTCCGCGAATGTGTCAAAAAATCTCTGTGATGATTGCGGGCTGGATGGGATGGCAACATGCCCCATATTGGCTCGAACCACGAAGGGCGCCGACTGCGCGATCACGTGCGGCACATTCGTGTACGGTCCCTGTCCATTGATTGAGTAGAGTCCATCGTTGGTTGGTCCCTCGTCCATACCAGGCATAACCATGGACGAGGATGGACGGGCGTTCAGCGAGGCGTTATTGGCGGTGTTGTAGAGGCTATCGTGAGATACTGGCCCCAGTTGGTCGACTGCTTGCACGATCAAAGTATGCGACTGATTGTCGCTCAACATATTCCATTCGATCGAGAGGGCGGGAACGTCCAGATCCGGCGGCCCCCCCATGCTACCGGCGACCACCTGATAGGGGTACGCTGGAGTGTGACCATCGGCTTGCAGAACAAAGTGAAAGTGGCAATACCGTGACGGACACCCATCCGACGCGATAAGATGCGTGAGACCGGCATACTTCACGGTTTTGGGGCTGGCAGCGTCGTACACGCGATAGTCACGGGCCCCGGCCACCGGGTTGAAGTAGATCTTGGCCGAGGAGTTATCGGCGGCTACGCCGCTCACCGTTACTACTGACGTGGCTGCCACTGCCTTCGCTGGCATCACGTGCGAAATACCGGAAGCGGATGATCCAACGAGCAATGCGCAGAAACTTATGAGAAGACGAAGTCGCACAAACAGTCCTTTCCAGTACTAGCAACCGTAACCAAACGCCTGTGCTACTCCGCGAACGCGCAGAGAAGCCACGACCACAGGGCGTTTGCGCTCTTCAAAGCTCACAGGCACTTTATCAGCGATAGGCACAGAGTGATAGTGGCTAGAGTCATGCGAGAGGCGGTACTGTGGTCACCTACTCACCCGACCGGTCAATCCCCTTGACGTAGCTCGACGCGCCGAAATACGGCCAATCACTGCGACTGCAGTGCTCGGTCAAAGGACGCGCGAGACTTGGCCCCGGCCTATGTGTACTACCGGTCTTCGTACTGAAAACTGATAGGTCCGGCACTACGGGTACGAACCCTAGGCAATCGGTGGATCCCTATTTGGGCGGTGGCGGATCGGGAATGCGCAGTGGGGTCTCGAAGTTCCCTGTCTCGTAGCGCGCTGCCTTTTCGGGCAAGCAGCGAGTGCAAATGTGATAAAGAGCGGGGGAGATGCCCGGCGCTTCAAAGGTAGATTCGGCTTGACCGCAGCGATAGCAGTACGTCTGCGATCCAGGAGACGGCATGAGAGAATGGCCATGCTTTTCCACGCATGGCGGGCACATCATGGTCTCTACATGTGCTTTAGGCTTGGAGAGGCGGGCCCGGCTCTCCAGCTGCGTACCGCATCCCTTGCAGTACACAAATGCGTCGGCGCCGGGGCGCTGGTCCGGGGCGAACACATCAGGTTCGCTCCGTGGGCGGTTACTTGAGGTTGGCACTGTTGTACTATCCTTCCCGCCGCGCGGTTACGGTGCGCCGCGGGCGCTGTGCCGGCGGGGAGCCGGCTCACTGATCCTATCACCCTAGTGTACGCCATTCCGTACAATTCGGCAAGGGAAGCGAGCCGTGGGCGGACCCTATTTGTCTGGGGTCGGCCGTCGTGAGGCGAGCAGCAAACGTAGCTCACCCACATTAAGATGAACACCGTATTCGGTGACAATCTCGCGAACTATGTCTTGCGGAGTCAAATTTCGCTGGACACCGCGGTGGGCGGCCAACCGTATCTTTTCGCCAACCCGCCGGTACACTTCGTTCGATGGCTCAAGCTGGTCCTTCGACTGGGTGTGCTCGGCGTTGGGTACTCGTTCCGCGGTATCAGCCATGGGGTTACCGATGTCGGAACGTGATGCGCCCACGCTCCAGGTCGTAGGGGGACAGTTCAACCGTCACCCGATCACCTGTTGTGATTTTGATGTAGTTTTTGCGCATCTTGCCGGAGATGTGGCCCAACAGATTGTGGCCGTTCTCCAACTCGACGCGAAACTGGCAATTGGGCAGGGTTTCCGTGATAACGCCCTCAACCGCCAGCCCTTGCGACTCACGAGGCTCCAGGGTTCTCCTGGGTTTGCCGGCGTCGCTGCGCTTTGGTCCGGCGCGATATGGTCTCTTTTTCTGCATACATGCTCCTTGTCAGGTGGGTCTGCCAGCGTATCGCCAGCCTGATCCCGTTCTGTCACAGTACGCCTCTTCAGCGTCTGTAATTAAGTTTACACCGTTTGGTCAAGAGTTTCTAGGGGGTAGACTGAAACAAGGAGAGTATCCATGCCCCGATTTTTCCGTCTGCAGGTTGATGAAGACGCGCTTACCGATGAGCTGTTTGCCTACGTGACCGATCCCTACGCCACGCGCAACGATCGGCCGGTCATCGAGGAACTGCACGATGTGGCTCCCGACATGGTCGAAGTGCTGGAGAGCATGGTCATCGATGGAGTGGACGCCCGTCACTATGTGGCCGACTACGTTCGCGCCGCCCTGACCGATCTGGTGGCCTAACTATGCCCCAAGCGCGATCAGCGCGCGGAACGCAAGGCGGCTCACTTCGGCCACCGCGCGCACTCCCACGTTCTCGATGGTCCAGAGGTTGCCATCGTCCAGGTCGGCGGTGAACACGGCGACGATGAGCGTGCGTATATCGGTGCCGGACTGGAGTCGGATGATGCCCACGTCGTTGCGCACGTGATCTACGGCGCCTGTCTTGTGGGCTACCACAATTGGTGGACAATCGGTTTCCGAGGGATCGAAGCCCAGGGGTAGGTAGCGCGGCACCATCTCTTCATAGAGCTGGTGTCCTAGAATGCGCAGCATATGGTCTGAAGCTGTCTCGCTTACTAGGGTGCCTTGGGCGATGCCGGTTAGCAGCACGGCCATGTCTCGGGGCGATGACTGTGAGCGGCGAGGTCCGTCCACCGGGCGGTCTGCCCCCCCGATCTTTCCGGCTGAACGCGTTTGAACTAGCCCGAGGTTGTCCATCGTCCTGTTCACGGCCTCATTGCCGATCCGCGCGAGGACCAGATTGTTTGCCGTGTTGTCGCTTACCCCGATCATCAGCTCCAGCGCATCTTCCAGGGTCAACTCCAGACCAGGGTGGAGGAATTGTAAGACTCCGGAGCCGGCGACCATCTCGGCAGTGCAGGTGGCCAGCGGTTCATCCAGCCGCAGCGTTCCCTCCGCTACCTGGCGGAATGCCTCGACCATGATGGGGAGTTTGATCACGCTGGCCGTTGGGAAGACATCTTCACCCTTGTAGCAGAATTCGAGATCGTGCTCCAGAAAGCGCAGAGCTACGCCGAGGCGCCCGGGTAATCCGCCGGCCACCACCAGCACGTCCTCCCGCAGACCATCGATGATTGTCCCCGCCGCTGAATTCATCACTAGGGATCTCCTGTGGTTTCTGGATGGTCCAGCTTAGCGCCTCAGCCGCTGCCGCGCAGTGTACTGTTCAACTGTGATGAGCGAGACAAGGACAGTCCAGGCAGTTCCGAACGGTGGGTGGGATAAGCGAGTACGCGCCTTTCGCTATGCCCGAATCGTGGACTCTTTTGCCGTGCTCAGCGAACGGTATCTCGTGCTGGTGGATACGCTGATAAGCCGGGCGGCCATGGCCGGTGTCATGGAGCTGCTGGCCATCGACGGCGAGCTGCGACCGGAACGATCACTGATCGTGGTCAACACGCATGGCGATTGGGATCATGTTTGGGGCAATGGCCTGTTTGTTGGTCCCCATGCCCAGTTTCCCGCGCCCATAATCGGCCACTTGAAGACGGTGGATCGCATGGAGTCGGAGGAGTCGCATGAGAGGCTCGCTGCAGCTCAGCGGGATGACCCAGGTCAATACGCGACTGCCGGTTGGCAAACGCCCACTATGCTATGTACCGACGGTTTGCGCATCGACGGCGGTGACCTTACCCTCCACCTCCTACCTACTCCGGGTCACACCCCCGATCATGTAGCTGTCTGGATCCCGGAAGCCGGCGTGCTGCTGCCCGGCGACGCCGCCGAAGCTCCCTTGCCGCTGGTCTATCGCGGCAGGGACGTGCCCCTCCTGCGACACTCCCTGAGCATGCTGGCCGCTCTCCCGGCGACCTCCGTACTCTACTGCCACGCGCCGGGCAATAGCAGCCCGAAGGTGATCGCCGCCAACCAGAGGTATTTCGACGAACTCGAGGAACGCTGTCGTTCCGCCGGCTCATCAGGAGACTATGCGGACGCGGCCTCGGCATTGCGCTGGCCTCTGGACGAGGCCATTCAACCTGACTTGCTGCCCCTGGGAGGGGAAGATCTGGCCTTCTATCGACGTGCCCACAACCAGGCAATCGCCGCCATGATGGAATGGCTCGAATCCACCAATGGAACGACTTGACTACGGTGACCGCATTACAGACTCGTGGTCAACTCGTTGAAGCTGTCGTCGACCGGTTCCGGAGCGGCGTTATGAGGCCAGTGCGATCGTAGGGCGCGGATGGCTGCCCGCGCGGTGTCCACCATGCCTCCAATAAAGAACAAGCCGATCGCCAGCCCAATCACGAGGCCGGGGACGATCATCGTCCACCGGTGCGCAAAGCGGCTGTAGAGATCCTGAATCATAGTTGGCATTGTGATGTATTGCTGCATCAGCGCCGGCAGATGCAGCTGGGGAATGGTTGCAGCGGGCAGAGGAAACGGCGTGACCCCGGTCGCCTGGACGGAGAGAAACATCCACAGGGCAAATACCGTGGGCACGATGGTCAGGAGGAGGAGGATGGTGTCGCGGTCGCGGCGCATGCCTGATCTCCTTCTGATGTAGTGATTGGCGTAAGCGTAGCGCATCCTTGCGCCGTGAGTGTATAGCCAAAGGACCTGAAAATTCGGTCACTTTCGACCTCTCTGTCAGCGTTCCTGATAGACAGCAACGTGGCGCCAGGCGCCACTTCCCCAGCCCTGCCTCAAGGTTAGGGTGGCGTGGGCAGCGCCCGGCGGAGCCACGAAGCCGAACGGCTGGGACAGCCAAACACCATTTACTGGCCAGTCGTACCACTGGGTGCGTGGGAAAATACCGAGCAGATGGTTCGCCGCGTCGCGAACCTCAACCGTCACCAGCGGCTTTGCCGCCGGCGGATCGCCGCGGAACTCTACGCTGATGCTATACATGCCGCCAGACTGGACCGCGAACGAGCGCGAGAGCGTGGTGTTGCCCTGCACGCGCACCGCCGCTCCGATCCGGGCGACCGCGCCCCGGAATCCCCAGCTGCCAAAACCTTCGACCACCACCGGCCTGTAGAACGGACCGCCGCGTCCGCTTGGGCCGGCAATGGGAGATCGATCCCATAATTCAATGCGCGTGTCTCCCCGGTACGTCTCGCTGAGGATCGGTTCGAAGCCGCGAACGGTGAACCACCGACGTACGTCATTGACGCCGTCGTAATCGTAGGTCACCAGCCAGACCTGGCGCTCGCCGGCGGCGACGCGCGCCAGTTGCAGAGTGCGCAGCAGGGCTTCGTCTCGGCGACGCCGCGTCTTGCTGGGCGCCAGACTAAAGTGAAATCTATTCCCCCAGCCAGGCACATCCACGTAGTCGCGTGACCAGAGCGCAACCACGCGCCTGGCGTGCCACCCGGAGGGAAGATAGCTGCCCACCAGTGAGCGCAAGACGCCGGGATAGAACAGGACTGCCTGTCCGGCACGATAGGCAGTAGCGAAATCGCGTGCCGCGCTGCGCCAATCCGGGTTGTAGCCACCGGCGTAAATCGACGGCAGGTTCGCGCTGCCCGCGCCGGCAATAACGAGGAACATTGCTCCGCCCAAAACACGGAGGCCGCGCGACTGGCGCTGAACGACGGCGGCGGCCACTAGAAGATAGAGGGCAAACGTGGCGTCCAGAAACACGCGATCCAGATAGAGCGAGCGACGGACAGCCAGGAGCAGGATGACCACGAAGGGCAGAATCAGCCAGAGCGCCAGAATGCGCGCCGGCCAGGATCCCTTGCGCAGCGTGCCCAGCGTCAACACTGCCACCACCATGGTAAACAGACTTGCCGCCTGCAGTGCATGGCCGGCGAGGCCGGGCAGACTGATGGCGTGCCCGGTGCACGGCGTGCTGGGGCAGGGAGTCAGGATGCCGGCGAATTCCAGTACCGTATTGCTCACGTCATGCAGCGTCGGCGGCGGAATCCAGTAGCCGCCGGCAATGCCCGCCGCGTCGATGGCGAGGACGCCCATCCAGGGGATAAAGGCAAGCACTGCTCCCGCCCAGGAAAGCAGGAGGTTTCGCCGCATCCCTTTGTTGCCGACGACGGCGAGGAAAAGAATCTGCGGGAACAAGACGAATACGGTGGTGTAGTCCGTGTAAAGGCAGAGCGCAAGCGCCACAGCATACGCCACCCACCAGCGGCGGTCGCCGGCCTCTAATGCGGCAAACCCACACAGATAGGAGAGCAGCACAAACAGCCCCGCCAGAGCGTAGTCCC
>JBPCKK010000130.1:0-5345 GCA_051004335.1 Chloroflexota bacterium | reverse complement strand
TCGCTCTCAACCTCCTGCGGCAGGCCACGACCAACCGTGTCAGCGTCAAGGGACGTCGCCTCAAAGCCGCCTGGGATCCTGGCTATCTCCTCCAGGTCCTCACCGGTGTTTAGATGCGTTGGCCCTGCTCCTCTAATGGGAGCCGAGCTGCTGTCGCATTTCACCGAGACTGTCGCGAAACCGATCCAGCTCAATAGCGAGTTCGCCAAGATCATCCCGGTGTGACGGTGGCGACACTTCTATCGCGAGGTTCACTTGATGTCGCGCAATGCCCACTTCCGCAACCAAAGATTCTACTGCTCCAGCGAAGGTCGCCGATTCGGCGCCCCGGGATGGGCGTCACGGTAGCCCATGCGCTCGCCCCCAGTGGATCCCCTCGTTCCGCTCGGCGGGCGGCCATCTCCCATCAGCCTGTCTATAAATCCGGAATCCTCAAGCGCCACGGTATGCTGCTTCAGCACTGTGCGCTGCTCGTCAGTGAGTGCGCGGGCCAACGCGAATTCCGCGATCTGGTGGGCGATGCAGAGTTCAACAAAGACCCGATGCGATGCCTCGTCGTCCGGAGACCGCGGCGGTTTCCGTTGCGTGGGGGTATCCCGTTGCACCAAGCGCACGCGGAGCGATGGCTCCTGATCCATCCAGACCGCCTTCATCAGTGCGGCTGCTTCGTGTCTGCTGTCTGCTTCAACCACATAGGCATGTGCTTCGGTCACGCCGCCGCCAACAATAGGATCATCGGCTTCCGTCAGGCTATTTGCCGCCGCCTCGAAGGACTCCCAGCTAGGATCGATGACGCCAGCCGATGCGCCACTCCCACTTTCGAACTCCTCAGTAATACCGAATGAGAGCCAGAAAGACATTGGTTCATCTCCTCGCAAATACCGAGATCAAAGCAGTTATCCAGGAAGTGCTTGCTGGCCGCCGGTTTCCTCGTTGACATACGACTCCACCTGCGCGGCGGTAACCGCGACGGTGTCCGTCGGATGGCCGGCTTCGTCCATCCACGGTTGCGCCAACTGCAGCATCAGACGCTCGCCTTCTATGTTCTCGATTACTCCCGGTATCCGGGCGCCGTCCAGGACGGCCAAAACGGTGTCGCCTATCTGGTATTGATGCGCGGGTGCTTGCTCAGTCATGCGTCACTCCTTGTCTACTTAAAGTGGTGCTGCGCAAATGTCGTGCCAGCGCACAACCGAACCAAGGTGGGACGGAGACCCAGAGGGTGCCCCGGCCGTCCCCTACGCGATCAACTTGAGATGCCTGACAGGCATGTCATGCCGGCCCTCGCGCTTCTTCCGGAAGCTCGTACCAACGCATGCGCTCTCCGACCTTCGATCGGAGCTTCCATCCAGTGCTCTTGGGTGCATCTCGCATCGCCTGTTCCAAGACGTCCAGCTGGTCGCCAAGAGAGTAGCTTGGCGCCTCGGCGGTCAACTCGCTCTGCTCTGCTTGACGGGCCTTGGTGATAGTGCCCTC
This sequence comes from Chloroflexota bacterium, assembly GCA_051004335.1. Lineage (GTDB taxonomy): Bacteria > Chloroflexota > UBA5177 > UBA5177 > UBA5177 > CAVSUG01. Next base: position 3,869 of record JBPCKK010000130.1, on the reverse strand, counting down.
TAGCGTGTGCTGGAGCCCCCAATCGTTGCGCGTCAACTGGGTGATGTAGTTCAGGTTGATTCCCTACTCGTGTCGCGTGAGAGGTTGGTCCTGGGGCAGCGCGGCTAGGTCTTTCATGTCCTTAAGGTTCATCTCGACCACCTGCATCTTGGTCAAGACCAGATCAGCGAGCGGTAATGCCGACGCGGTGGGATCGATCGCCAGGCGTTTTCGCAGATCGAACTTGTGGCACATCTCGAACTCGTCGATAAAGACGTCCAGTTGCCGGGCGTGCAGCTCGTCCCAGAACAACATCCGTTGGCCGCTATTCAGCGCATTGAAGCGCTTGTCCGGCGTGTAACCCCGCGATTCCAGTAGGCGAGTCAATCGCTGGGCCATGGACTTTGTGGTGACTAGATCGATGTCTTTGTAGTCACGCTGCAGTGGCGGATGAGAAGCACTGGGACAGCGCAGGTAGATGGCGATCCCACCGATCAAGGCGGCGGTGATGCCCTGCTCCCGCGCGGCCGCGGTGAGGCGCTCGGCTTCCGCCTCAGCGCGAGGGAGTGGTCCATTCTGGGCTGGAGCTTCGCTTGACTCGGCCGGCATGTCTCACTCTATAGGGAACATTCCGCTGAATTCCAGGTAAACGGGTCGGATGCCTGGCCGTTGAGACCAGGTGAGGATTAGTAGGGACGCCGTGCTCTGCCGGCGTACCTAGGCCGCGACGACCAACTTGCTGCCCCGGTGGTTAGGCGTTCGGGCGTGCCGGCGCCGGACATGAGCATTAAGCGGAGGTGAGACGTAACAGCGCGGGTACGCGGCAGGTGGACGCAGACAGGAGCACGGCGTCCCTACGAGTGCGTATTCGTGGTGAGATTCCAGGTTGACTCTGACCACTTTCAGCGGGCGCCAATTGACGCCGCGGCGTCCGATGAGTACTCTTAAGTCACCTGGAAGCCGTCCACCGCGTCGTCACACGCTGAGTAGCGCCAAACTAGACGCTCAGGCGAGCGCAACGCGTGCACAGTGAGTGACGGGAGAGGAACGTCCAATGTTGCGTATCTTCTTTGCTACCGATGTCCACGGGTCCGACCTCTGCTGGAAGAAGTTCATTGCCGGCGCCAAGTTTTATGATGCAAACTTCCTCGTTTTGGGCGGTGACATGACGGGGAAGGCAATCATCCCGCTGGTTAGCGATGGCAAGGGACGCTATCGGATTGAGCTGATGGACCAGGTAACGAACCTCAAGGATGGGGACGAAGCCGCGGCTATGGAGACGACCATCGCCAACAAGGGATATTACCCGGTCCGGATGGATCAGGACGAGATGGCGGAGTTCGAGGCGCATCCGGATCGGGTAAACGATCTCTTCAATCGCTGCGTTCTGGAGCGTGTCCAGCAATGGCTGGACTATGCGGAAGACAAGCTAGCGGGAACCGGCGTGCAGGTATTCTGTTGTCCGGGCAATGATGATGTATTCGAGGTGGATGAGGTGGTCACGGGACACCCAACAGTCACACTGGCCGAAGGCAGGGTCATCAACCTGGACGACAACCTCAGTATGGTCAGCACCGGATGGGCGAACCGAACACCCTGGAAGACGCATCGCGAGATGGACGAACCCGATCTGAGTCAAAAGATCGAGGCCATGGCGATTCAAGTGCGAGACCCGAGTAGCTGCATCTTCAATCTCCACTGCCCAGCTCATGGGTCCGGATTGGATCAAGCCCCTGAGCTGGATGAAAACATGCGACCCAAGTTTGCTGGTCATGTGTTAGCGTCGGTGGGCAGTACCGCAGTGCGGGAATCGATCGAGCGTCATCAGCCGGCCCTCGCCCTCTTCGGCCATATCCACGAGGGCCGAGGTGTGACCAAGATCGGCAAGACCGTGTGTATCAACCCCGGCAGCTCGTATGAGTCGGGAATCCTCTTGGGCGCGCAAATCGACTTCGACGGTCACAAGATCGTCAACCACACGTTGACATCCGGTTAGCAACCTGAGACAAGGAGGTGGAAAGTACCGACGACGGTTATCGTGAATCCGTTCGCGCCTCAGTACCGTACTTACACAGCGTCGCGAGGTGGATGACATCGCGCGTTGTAGAGGATAGCGGGGCGGACTAAAGAGAGGACGCCCCTGTTACAGGAGGAGTCTGGTAATGACTACGACTCAGACAGGTTCGGCAGCGCCAAGCACACAAGGTCTGTTTGTCCGCAATGCTACCGGGCTGGTCCGCTCGTGGGCCACATTTGATGCATTCGTCTACTCGTTCTTCTCGATCAACCTTGTCACGCTGGGCTGGTACATCTTTTCCTACGGGATCCTTGCCGCCCCCCGAGGAAACCTACTAACGGCCATCATCATAAGCAGCATCTTCGTCCTCGCCGAAGTCGTGGTCTACGCCGGCTTGATCTCAGTAATTCCCCGAGCTGGAGGCGATTACGTTTGGCAGACCCGTATCCTCGGGGGACCGATTGGGTTCGTCCTTGCCATCACCGGATGGGTGTTCATCCTCTGGTTGTGGGTTCCGATCTATGGCAACATCCTCTCGGTTGAGGTCATCAGTCCGCTCTGCGCGGTCCTCGCCGATTGGACCGGGAACTCTACGTTTGTGAGCTGGGCGGTGAATTCGGACAGCCTGAGCGGGCTCATGCTCTCGTCGGTGATTGTCGCCGTATTCGCCGCCATCGTGATTGCCCTCGGCATGAAAGTGTACGCGCGCGTGCAGCGCTTCTGTTTCTACGGCGGCATGCTCGGCTTGCTGAGCATGTTCGTGGTGTTGCTTCTCGCCAGCCACACGTCATTTGTAAGCGGCTTCAACCATTACGGCGCCGTATTCGGCGTCAAGGGCAATGCCTACGCCCAGACGATCCTGGCGGCGCACAAGGACGCGTACAAGCCCACTCCGTTCAAGACCGTCGCATTCACGGCGAGCTGGGCGCTCATCCCGTACGTGCTGTTCTTCAATCTTTGGCCCGTGTGGGGCGCGACGCTCTACGGTGAGGTGCGCGGCGCCAGCGACTTCTGGCGGAACCTACGTGCTATGGGTAGCGCGGTGATCGCCACGGCTATCCTCGCGGTGCTCTCGCTGATCCTACTTGCCCACCTCACAACGTCGGCGTTCTACAGCGACGCGAGCTATACGTTCGCCAACCTCAATTCCGTGCTGCCGCTCTGGCCGTATCCGGGGCTACTTGCAGCCTTCGCTACCACCAACCACGTGATTCAACTCTGGCTCATACTGTCCCTCAGTCTCTGGTTCTTTGGCTGGGCCGGCACAGTGTTTATGTCGAGCACGCGCGTGATTTTCGCGGCAGCCTTTGATCGCACGCTTCCGGAGAAGTTTACCGACGTCACGCGGAACGGCGCTCCAATTATGGCCCTCATCGCCATGTTGATACCGGGGCTAATCCTTGCCTACCTGTACTCCTACAACGTGCACGGCTTCCTCACCGTTACCCTCGATGCGACGCTGGTGATCGCTATCACTTTCCTCGGCAGTACGATTGCCGCCATCATCCTTCCTTGGAAGATGCAGCGGCTGTTCGATGCCTCGCCGATCGGTCGCTACAAGATTGCCGGTGTCCCGATGCTCACCATCGCCGGCGTCATTTTCGGCGCGTTCCTCGTCTGGAACATCTGGATGTGGTTGCGGTATGCGAGTTACGCGGTGAACAGCCAGACGTCTCTGGTATTCATGGGTATCCTGTACGCCCTCTCGATCGTCGTCTACCTCGGTTCGCGCATCTACCGCGGCCAGCACGGTGTGAACCTGGCGGCGGTTCACCGCGAGATCCCGGTTGAGTAAATAGAAAAGGAGAATGCATGACCGTCGCAGTGGAGACTGTGCGGTCCGTGGAGGTGCCGATGCGCATCGTGCACGGAC
>JBPCKK010000129.1:0-3249 GCA_051004335.1 Chloroflexota bacterium | reverse complement strand
GTGTTCGACTATACGCCAACACGAGAGCGCACTGGGCCGGAGAAGTTTCTCAAAAACTTCCGAGGCTATCTGCAAGCCGATGCATACGTAGCCTACGACAGCTTCTTCACCAATCCGGAACGTGGCTTGGTGGAAGTCGCCTGTTGGGCTCACACCAGGCCCCACTTTCACAAGGCGCTCGACACCGATTCGGCGCGGATGGGCACGGTGTTGGCCTACATTGCGCAGCTCTACGCCGTGGAGAAACGCGCCCGGCGAAGCGGCATTGAAGGCGATGACTTGCGCACACTGCGCCAGCAGGCGTCGGTACCGGTGCTCGCACAACTGCATGAGTATCTGTTGAAGATTCAGGATGAGGTGTTGCCGAAAAGCGAAGCCGGGCAGGCAACCGCGTACGCGTTGAAGAACTGGGTGGCACTCACGCGCTACTGCGAGGACGGGGATCTGGCAATCGACAACAATCATACGGAGCGCTCGTTGCGCGGCATCGCCGTGGGACGAAACAACTGGATGTTCGTGGGCAGCGACCGCGGCGGCAACACGATGGCGATACTGCGGAGTTTCGTCGGCTCTTGCGAGTTGGCGAAGGTTGATCCGTTCGCCTGGTTTCAAGATGTGCTGTCACGGATCGGTGAGCATTCGATTCAGAAACTCGACGAGTTGTTGCCGCACCGCTGGGTTGCGGCTGGGCCCTAACCCGCGATCCTGGCCGTCGCCCGCAACTACGCGCCGCGGGTGTTCATGTGATGCTTACATCCGATTCAGGCCCGGCGGGTATGTTGATTTCGATTCTTTATGGCTGGGAACATATTCGGAGGAATCCTTCGCCGGGACGATTGCGCGGCGAGGATGCCGGGAAGGTCGCGAAGAGCATTCCAATGTCGGTAAGGCGGGGGGGACGGGTGGTCTCATGATGGCTTCAGATCTTAGGTTTTGGGCCGGTTCTGAGTCTGACCCTATTTTGGGTTCCCCTATAGCAAAGATGCGCAGACTGCCTCGGCGCGGCAGAAGCGTGATGCGGCATTTGCCTTCATCTTCTCGTCCGCGGGCGTCCCGGTGAACTCCGAGCTGACCGTTTGTGGAAGGTGCCGCTCAGCCACAAATAATCGTCAACTCCGAAGGCAGTAAGTTAGCAGGAAACCCGCCAGGTGCTTGCAGTGCTCATTCGGCATGGGTTATTGGAATTGTGCCCAGATCGCCGGCAAACTGGCCATTGAGAGTCGAGGCCAACTTCCGCTTTGCCCGTGATCCGGCCGCAATAGCCTGGCCACATTCCGGGAACGCCGTGAGGCGCGACTTTCGGGTTGCTGGTGGAAAGGGCTGTTATCGACACGAATCGCCCGTTCTAGCGACCGCTAATCTTCAGCGAGACGGCGTAGTAGTCCGGCAGACGCAAGCGCGTTTCTCGGGAGCAATCCTACGGCGGCGGGGCCACGTAGCGGACTCATCGGGCAATGTACGAGTGGCGCGTTATCCGCCCGAGGCATCTCAATTGCAATCGCGAAATTGCAAATCGCGAAGACCTCGGTAAACGCTGGCCGACATAAGAAGGACCTATCGACAAGAGTCTGGGCACAAAGGGACGTTGGCGGTGCGCTTAAGGAAGCTCGCTATTGACGGCGAGAAGACGCTCCAGGGGTCGCAGAACTTGCGAACCAGCAGAGCTTCCAGGTGTAGTGCTTTCAGCGTTTGAGCACCGCCTTGACCGGACCGCGCGAACCTATCTCTCGTTTATCGGCGCGCAGGAGTCGGACCGCCTACCGTAGGGATACCGCGTGCCGAGAGCCATCGAGCTGGAACACCAAGCGCGCTTCATCGGCGAGGTGCGGCACCGAGACGCGAGGAGTCCTGAGGCCGTGCCGAGGTTGAGATCCACCACGAGGAGGCCAGCTCCGGGGCGCACGTTGGTGTAGGATATGATCAGGTCGTCCAACCGGAGCAATCGCATGAATGTCCGCCGCCTCGTGTCGTCCTTGAGCCGCCGGCTCCTGTCCATGGGATCCCTCATGTTGGCGGCCGGCCTGCAGCAGCCGGTTCACGCGTCAGGCGTAGACCTCTCGAAGTTCAGGCGCATCGAGCCGCAGTACATCGCGGCGCTAGGAGACCCCGGGACCACCTCCGGCAACGGCGCGCAATCATGGGGCCTCTGGAGCCAGGACCCGGGCCCGCGCGGTTGCAAGCTGGACCGCTACGATCAATTGAAGGCGGCCGGCGGCGTGGCGCCGTCACAGTGGAAATTCGACGCCGCGGACTGGTGGCTCGAGGAACACGGCTTGATCATGGAGAAGCCGACCTTTCCGCTGCCCCCTGGGAAATACCTCGTCACGGGCAACCGCAAGGTGACGACCGTGCTGACAATTCAGCCCAAGGACAAGGACGGCAATCAGCGGTGGGAACTCGCCGACGGCGCGACCCTCTACGATGTCACCCATCTCGGATGCCGCTCCGCACGCTACACGCCGGCGACGACTAACAACTCGTGCTCGCCCGCGAACGTGCGGACCACGGGTTTTCCGGTGAATCCAGCGGGGGCCATGCCCGTCGTGAACGGCTGCCGCAAGCAGGACTACGCGGTTCTCATCGTCGTTGGACTGCCCGCCACTCACTGAGTGGCCGCACGCAGGGCTCGACCGCTCGCCATGCGACCACGCTGACATCCGAACGCTACTTCTCCACCGAGTGGCCGGAGCGCCTCTAGAGAGAACAGATCCATAGCGGGAGGATCAGACTATTGCTCCCGAGTAAAGCCGTAGTGTTTACCGGGACCAGCGGGCGGATTGTCCCCGACTCTTCCAGGGGTCGCGTTCCGCGCTGGCGTTGTTCGGCTTTGGAAGTGTGGCGCGTCACTCGCCAACAATCCCGAGGGGCGTAACGTCTGGGCTCCCTCGCGCCGATTGGATCGCAAAAACCCTTCTGGCCGCCGCGCCGCAGATGCCATAGCTTACACTCAAACTACATGCTCAACCGGGGCTATGCCTACACCACAATCATCAGCAGCAAGTACCATGGACAAACCCTGCTCTCCCACTTGGCAAGCCTTCACCCCCACTCAACCCCACAAGCCTGGCAACAAAAACTGAACAACGGCGAAGTCACCCTCAACGGCGTCACCGCCACCGGAAGCGAATCGGTCGCTTTAGGCCAAACCCTTGTCTGGAACCGTCCACCCTGGATCGAACCAGACTCCCCTCAGCACTTCGAAGTCCTGTTTGAAGACCCCCATCTGTTGGCCGTCAACAAACCCAGCGG
>JBPCKK010000128.1:0-3478 GCA_051004335.1 Chloroflexota bacterium | reverse complement strand
GGAGGCCAAGGGGCAGTGGAACGGCGCCAACTTTCAGATGCAGTACACCGCCGATGGCCACTCGCTGTTGGTGACCGGCGCGCGATTGAGCCCAGATAGCTACCATCGGTATGCCGCCTCCCACAATCTTGGGATTCAGCTCATCGACGTAGCTAGCGGTCAGATCAGGGCCTGGCTCAACGATCAAAAGCAGGTAATTGGCCTGTGGTCTGCCCCGGATGGCGGCGCGGTGTACTCATCGGTGCAGACCTGGAGTCGCGCGGGAGGATGGCTGATCACACTGCGCCGTCACGATCCGGCAACGCTACAGGTGCGTGCCGACCGTGCCTTTCCGCACATGGGTAACTGGTGGCTGACTCTCTTCTTCCTGCAGGCGCGGCAGTAGCTCGGCGAGGTGGCGTTTCACACGGACACAACGACCGCCGCTGGAAGTCTCACTCTGTACAATCCCTTCGTCTGACATGGAAGTGCATCAACTATGCGCCACGTAGTTCGCTGTGACGGCCCAACCAGCGCCTCTGTTGACTTCCACGAAGACTATATAGACCTTGTCGTAGGCAAAGGTCAGAGTCGCCGCGACCGCGGCGAGGCCTGCCCGTTGATAGAGCAAGCGGAAGGTGTTGTGCAGAGCGTAGTTCTGACATTGGCAAATGGGATCAATATCTCTCATGTGGGCAAAAAGATATCGCCGGAATCGGGGAGTGACCGGGCACCCGCGACTTGCGAGATACCACTGGTTGATGTTGCGGGGATAACACGGGACTTGGATACCGACTACCGTGTGGACCAGATCTCGTGCCGCGGTAATTGGCTGAGCAGGCAGGGCTACGCGCGCGTCCGAACTGTTCACCATTGGCCGTGAGATCCCCAGAGGAGTCACCGCACGGTGTGCCCACGCTTCGGACACTGCAGGACCGAACGGGACGACCGCGCCTGCGGCAATTGCCAGGACGATAAAGAAGCGTTTCATCGTGGTGCGTATGGGTGTCGCGGTCAGCGGCACACGGTTTACTGTCGCCATGTCGTCCTCCTACCATCAGAACGCAAATAACGAAGAACTCGACCCTGAACGAATCGCGGAACTCGATTCCCGGTGTATGGTGGGTGGTCTGTACCTGGCCCACGTTAAGCTCTCCCGTTGAGCGGACGCGTCTGCTATCTCCAGCTTAACGTAGTCCTGTGAAGCACGGGCGATGGGACCGGGCGATCGGGATGATCTTTACGGCAATGGTGAAAGCGTAGATATTTCGGAATGCATCGGCTCGTTGCCACGCAGTACATTGCGGCGTTGTATGTGTAGATGACCAAGGGAAGGGAACCCAAGATGCGCCCATGCGTTCACGCATTACCTATCGTCGCTGTAGTGGGTCTCGTGCTCGCGTCGGTAGCCCTTCCGACTCGGGCACTCGCCAGTGTCCTCGCCCCTACGTCATCCGACTACCCGGCCTGCCCTGGAGGATCTCCGAAGGTAGCGGTGCGCGGATACTATGAGGCGATCATTCATCACCGGACACTCGTCGCAAAGTCGTGCCTTACGCCCTACTTCCGAAGGCAGACAGCGCGAGATGTTGACCCAGACTGGCAAAACATCGCCACTTTGAGATCGTTGAAACTGAAAAGTGCAAGGCTTCCGTTTGACTCGCTGCCGGGCAATGTGCCGATAGCCTACGCCAAGCCCTATGCTTTCCTCCAAGTGGATGCCGAGTTCGTAGTCCGCTACTATCGCGTGGAGAGTTCACCAAACGGCTTCACGATCCGCTTCATCTACGTGGTCAAGCAGTACCGAAACAGCCCGTGGCGAATCGCGGCAATCGGCTCAGGTCCATGAGGAGTTCACAGCGATTCTCTTTGACATTGCCCGGTAAGGGAAGGGCAAACAAGCCCTTCCCCTGGCTCTATTGTTCTGCCTACAACGTCACTTCGGCGGCCGGGGCCACGGTGACTACGTGGTCATCGGTTCCGAAGTCGTCGAGGGTGTCGTTGTGGTGGGCGATGATCTGCTCGGCGCTGAGCACGTCACTATCGGTGGTGGTGTGGGCATCGCTGACCAGGAGCACGTCGTACCCTCGGCTCACCGCCTGGCGACTGGTAGTGTCCACGCACATTTCGGTCTTCATGCCGGTCACGATGAGGCGATCGATTGCGCTGTTCCGCAGCACCTCGGCCAGCGGAGTCTCGAAGAATGAATCAGAGGCCCGCTTGCGGAGGACCGCATCTTCGGGTTGGGGAGCGAGAGCCGGATGAATCCGCCACCCGGGGCTGCCCGGGGCGAGGGATCCGTCGTCGTCTCCATCATGCTGCAGGTAGACGATTGGTGTCTCCGCGGTGCGAGCCCGGCGCGCCAGGCCGGCGATGCGCTCCACCACGCGGTCACTCTGGTGGGCGCCGTCAAGCAGGCCCACCTGGGCATCGATGATCAGCAGGGCTGAATGAGTACTCACTGAACGTTCCTTTCTGGTCAAGACAGCGCGCACACCGAGACGGCAGGTGCTATTTGCCGGTTGGTTCCGGTGGCGCGAACAATGAAAGGACGTTAGCGGACCATTGGATCGACCTCATCGAATGTGCGGACGTGCCGGCTGGCACTTCCAGTGGCCAGTGTAGCATTCGCGGGGATCTGGCGTCACCGCCCCTTGCGCGCCGTTACGCCGAAGGCATCCGGCTGACTCTGCACCTGAGAGAAGCCGGCGTCGTGCAGGCGACGAATCACGCCGCGGGTCACCGAGCTGCCCTGGTGGCTCTCCGGGTTGCCTACGTAGTGGAAGAGGCGCCCGTTTGGCCGAAGCACGCGCCAGACCTCCCGATAAAAGGCGCCGCCGTAGAGATCACCGGCCAGACTGAGCGAGGGGGGATCGTGGATGACTACATCAAATGATGCGGCGGCCAGATCCTCGATCACCTCGGCGCCATCGCCCACCACCTGGGAGATCGTGGGAGTGGTGAAGAGAGCCCGTGACCAGGGATTGAGCCGGGCAATCTCCAGAACAGTGGGGTCGATCTCCACCGTGGTGACCGAGGCTGCAGTCCGAGCGGCCACGATGGCGGTGTACCCCAGCCCGGTGTTGGTATCGAGAATCCGTCCACGCAGCGGAGCGGCGGCGCGAATTTTATTGAGCGTGTCTTGCCAGGGATCAATGCGGCGGATGCGGTGCATGGTGAAGCCGGCGGCAATCAGGGTGGGAGCGGAGTCGGTGGGGAACAGACTGTAGGCACGCTGCGTTTCCGCGGAGAAGGCGTGGATGGGCTGAACAGTCTCACCCTCCACCGACCAGCAGGCGTCCGGATCAGACGCCACCTGCTGGAGCACCGCCCAGGTGAGACGGCCGTCAGGCAGATGCACGCCATCCGTATCCAGCCGCACATCCTGCCGGGTCATGTTCAGGTCAAGTGAGGTACAAGCCTGGGTTTCGCCGGCCGCATGGGCGCGGAGCAACGGTTCAGCCTGTCGAGCAGAGAGGACGAGGAGAGTATCACACTG
>JBPCKK010000127.1:0-7131 GCA_051004335.1 Chloroflexota bacterium | reverse complement strand
TTCCGCAGTTGCCATTCCTCTCCCTTTCATAGTGACGGGTCACGCGATGTGACCGTGCCCTCGATTTTACTCTTTACTACTGCACCAGGCGCAGATAGTTGGCGGAGACGTGGGTGCCGGTGTGGTGAAGGTGGCAGAGAGCGATGGCCAGCGCATCGGCCACATCGGGCGGCTCGGGCACTTGGGGCAAGCCAAAGGTGCGCTGGATCATGGTCTGCATCTGCGCCTTGCTGGCTCGACCGTTCCCGGTGAGGCTGCTCTTCACCTGAGTGGCGGCATAGTGGTGCAGAGGAATGTCGTGCACTCCCACCGCCAGGCAAAGCACACCTCGCGCATGCCCCATGAGGATGGCCGTGCGCGGATGCGCGTAGTGCGAATAGAGTTGCTCCAGCGCCGCCTCATCCGGCTGGTGCTCGTCAATTAGTTCTCCCAGTCCGTCGTAGATACGTTGCAGCCGCAGGGGCAGGGGATTCTGGGCATCCCCGCTGTCGATGGTGCCTGCCTCGACCAGCCGAATCTTGCCAGATGTGAGCTCGATGATGCCGTAGCCGGTTACGACCAGGCCCGGATCGATTCCGAGAACTTTCACTCAACGATGCTGCGCGTCAGCATAAGGATGGCATAAAACGTCCGGTATGCCTCCAAGCCATCATTGGCCGGCCACCGTACCGTGCGCGGCCCGGTGCGTTCCACGCCACGGATCCACTCGGCCATGCCCGCCATATCGGCCAGGAGGAAGGTGAGCTCCAGAGTCATTGCGCGACGAACCGGCTGATTTGCCGGCACCGCCTGCAGGGAGGACTCCGCCTCCTGACGAATAATCCGCCGCGCATCCACCGGCGAGAGGTGTTCGGCGCTGTACCGGCTGAAGGAGCGCTTGACCTCCGCGATATGGACTCCGGGAACGGTCTCCCGCCCCTCGATCGCGGTGGATTGGTCGCCGGTAATCAGCCGGATGGGCACACCAAAGTACTCGCAGACCAGCGAGTTTATCCCGATCTCGCCCACGACACGACCGTCGATCCGTGCCTCCCAGATCGCCCGGGGGCTATAGGTGTGGGAGAGAATCGCCTCCGGCTCGCCAATGGCGCCGTGATAGCCAATGAAGAATACAGCGTCGAAGCTGGCGTCCAATCCCTGCAGCATGTACATCGGCTTATAGTGACCGGTAATCAGCCGAGCGTGCGAATCGAGCCCCTCGGGGAGGATGTTCATCATGCGCCCGTGGGAGTCATTGACCACGACGCGGGTGGTACCGGCGGCCAGCGCTCCCTCGATCGCCGCATTGACCTCGGAGGTCATGAGCGAGCGGCCCATCGCATAGTCGTCGCTACCGGGCGTGATCTGGCTCCAGCCGGCGATTCCAGCCACGCCCTCGACGTCAGCGCTGATGTACACGTCCATGCTCTACCTCGCGGCAGTATACTACGGGGCAAAACCATGGATCGGGGAGGACAACGTGAGCGACGCTTTGTTGCTGGTCGGCGATAGCGAAACCAACCAGAATCTGTATTACAAGACGCATTTTCTGGCCGGAGATCCCTTCGTCTATTTTGAGCATGGAGACCGACGGGTGCTGGTGGTGGGCGGCATGGAGCGAGGCCGCGCGGAGAAAGAGTCGATAGTCCCTGAGATCCGCACGTTTGAGGACTTCAACTTTAGGCAGCTGGTCAGTGAGCTGGGGGACCGCACGCGCGCCTTCGCTACCATGCTGCAACGCCTTACCGAGGGCGCTGGCGAAATCACCGTCGAGGGCACGTTCCCGGTAATGTACGCCGCTGCGCTGCGCGCTCAGGGCGTCACTCTGCGCGTCGATAACGATCTCCTCGACACTGAACGAAGAACGAAGAGCGAGGAGGAGGTCGACGCGATTGAGCGCGCCCAAGCGGCCACCGAGCGAGCCGTGGCCCACGCCTTCGAGATCCTGAGTTCCAGCGAGACGCACGACAGCATCCTGCACTACAACGGCGTGCCGCTTACCGCCGAACGCCTACGCACCGAGATTGAAACGCTCCTGGTGCGCGACGGCATGGTACCGGTTACGCCGATTGTCGCTCCCGGGCCTGGCGCCGCCGATCCCCACTGGCTGGGCGAGGGGCCGATACGCGCGGGACAGGCAGTCGTCTTCGATGTCTTCCCCCGCGACAAGGCATCACGCTACTATGCCGATATGACCCGCACCGTGGTTCGTGGCGAGCCGGAACCACAACTGCGGGCAATGTTCGATGCGGTAGTCGCCGGCCAGGAAGCGGCATTCAGGATGATCCGCGCCGGGGCCAACGGCCGCGAGGTGCACGAAGCAACGGCGCAGGCCATGCGGGATGCCGGCTTCGACCGAGAGGACGACGGCCCGCGCTACATCCACAGCACCGGCCATGGCGTCGGCCTCAATATCCATGAGGGTCCGGGGTTGGGAACACGCGATGAGGAACTGCGTGAAGGCGATGTGATTACCGTCGAGCCCGGACTGTACGACCCAGAGATCGGTGGAGTCCGGATGGAAGATATGGTAGTGGTCACGGCCGACGGTTACCGCAACCTCACCAACTTCCCGAAGCGCTTTGTCCTTTAGCCCTGGCTGACGTCGTCGCCCATTCCAGAGTTAAAGCCGGCCTGGGTTGCCTTATCGGACACCGGCTGTTCCGACGTGCCGGACACGGAATACCCATCATCCTCGATTGCCGCACGGATACCGTTAGTATCGACCATGGTGGAGTCAAAGGTCACGTCCACGCTGTGCCCATTGGAATCAACGTGGACGCTGCGCACACCGTCCATACTGCCCAGGTCTCCCTCCAGTCGGCTCTGGTCTCGGTCACTCTTAATGTCGTCGCTGGCAAAGCGCGTGCGTTGCAGAATGCCGCCTTCCACGGTTACCTCCCGGCCCCTCGGCCATGTATTTTGGGTATTGACTGGTTCCTGAAATATCCGCAAATACCGTGCCACGAAGGGGATATCGTGGGGCCTATGCGCGAACAGATCGCTCGCCGGCAGTGTTCAGTTCGGATGCTCGCGCCTCGGCTCACATCATGCCATCACTCGGTACTGACACGAGCGCCCCTGCCGGCCCGCGCTGCTCGATAAGCGTGGCGTTCCCCCCGTCCACCACGACGTCCGATTGGTGCGGGCCGCGCGCCATCGCCGGCCCGTACGACCAGACATAGCGATACGTAAGGAACGTCCGCATAGGCAACGTGGCCGCTGCGGCAGCGGACGCAGACGACCCATCCGATCGAGTGCCACCGCAAAAATCGACTTGCTTGGGATACGATGGAGCCAATTCATTGACACTAGGGGCTGCGGTAGGGTACGTATGTATCAACCGTTCTCGATTTCGGATGTCCTACCTCATAAAGGAGAAGAGAGATGGCAAAGGTAGTCCTTGACCATGTCTGGAAGCGGTATGGCGATGTGGTGGCCGTTCACGATGTGACCCTCGAAGCCAAGGATGAGGAATTCCTTGTTCTCGTCGGGCCTTCGGGCTGCGGCAAATCGACGACTCTGCGCATGATCGCCGGTCTTGACGACATTTCGGAGGGCACGATCAGCATCGGCGATCGCGTAGTCAACGACCTCTCACCCAAGGATCGCGATATCGCCATGGTCTTCCAGAGCTACGCGCTCTACCCGCACATGAATGTGCGCGACAACATGGCGTTTGGCCTGAAATTGCGCAAGACGCCGAGCGCGGAGATCAAGCGGCGCGTTGATGATGCCGCCGAGATCCTCGGTATCGCCACTCTCCTCGACCGTAAACCCAAGCAACTATCCGGTGGTCAGCGGCAGCGCGTTGCCCTGGGACGTGCCATCGTGCGCAACCCAGCGGTCTTTCTCATGGATGAGCCGCTATCCAACCTCGATGCCAAACTGCGGGTGCAGACACGCGTGGAGATCAACAAGCTCCATCTCCGACTGAAAACCACAGTGGTCTATGTGACGCATGACCAGACCGAAGCGCTCACGATGGGTGATCGCATTGCGGTAATGAAGGATGGGTACCTGCAGCAGATCGACAAGCCGCAGGTGCTCTACGACTTCCCAATTAATACGTTTGTCGCCGGCTTCATCGGCAGCCCAGCCATGAACCTCATTCCTGGGTCGCTGGAGCAGAGCAATGGCCGCCTCACCGTTGTTGGTCCGGACATGAGCGTTCCCCTCCCCGACCAACTTGCCCAAGCCGCCCGTGGTAGCAACGCTGAGAAAATACTGCTTGGCGTCAGACCGGAGCACATAGTACCGCTAGAGACGTACGACCACGGCACGCAGGCGCCCAACGAGATGCACGCCACGGTTGAGGTTGTCGAGAATATGGGCAGCAAGCAATTCGTCTACCTCGGTCACGACGGCACCACGCTCACCGGGGAATTTCCGGCCGACACCGAGGCCCAGCCGGAACAGAAGATGACCATTGTCTTTGACCCAGACAATCTCCATCTGTTCGATGAAACCAGCGGAGCCGCCATCGGCCATAGCCGCTCCGCTGTGGCCCAGCCATCGGTAGGCGCCCGCACCTAGAACAACTGTCGTTGACATCGATCCGGTAGAGGACGGCACGCGTCGCCGGCTCAAGACTTCCAATCGTGGCTGTTATTCCGACCGGATGGACACCGCACCACAAAAAGACTGGTGGCCGGACATGAGTCCGGCCACCGAATAAGTGCAAATGATCGTGCACCACGCTGTCGACATCAGCCCAACCGTCTTGCTGAGACGCTCCGGCTCAAACCAGGCTGCTCTACGGCACCCGGAGCTTACCGCTTACCGCTGCTTCCTTCCGGACCTGACGGGGTTCACAGGGCTCCGCCGCGTAGGACCCGACTTTCAACGTCAGAGCGCCGAGCAGTCACTGCCGCGCTGTGCCTCGAGTATGGAATTACACCCCGCTGTAGCGGATTGCGGGTACAGGGCACCGCTAGCTCCCCGCTTAGCACGATCCCCCTAGTCTCGCAGGATTCGACTACGCCTGTCCAATTCCACACTTGTTCCATAGAGGGAATCAGGTTGTGTCACCCTGGACAGAGCCAACACCTCAGAAGGAGTCGCCATGCCCCACTTCAGCGGCGTTCAGCCCGTACATTTTACGGTCACCGACCTGACGCGAAGCACCGGGTGGTACACGCAGGTCCTGGGATTGAATGAAGGCTGGAAGATGGAGGACCCAGAGGGACACTGGCGGAAGATGGTGCTGCTCCACCTCAGCGAGCCGCTGCGGATCGTGCTGTCGCACCACGAAGCGAACGACGGCGAGGCGTTCAGCGAGTTCCACACTGGGATGGATCATCTGGCGTTCACGGTGGCGGATCGAGATGCCCTGGAGGCTTGGCTGGGCCATTTCGACGAACTCGGGGTGGATCACTCGCCGATCAAGGAAGGCGCCACGGGCTGGCTGATTACCTTTCGTGACCCGGATAACATCCAGTTTGAGATGTATACCCAGGGCAAGTAATCCCGGCTTGCCCGGTCAGATCCGGGAACGTGGTACGGTGAGGACGACGGGCAGGGAGGAGTGTTCTGGGTTGAGGGTGGAGACCGCACGCGCGGTACGCAGGCGCCGGCGTTTCAGCATTGTCGCCGCATTGCTGACGACTGTCACCGTGCTGCTTACTGTGTTCCTGCTCGGCGCTGGTCTCTCACTGCTTTCCTCGGGCGGACGCAATGTCGCCGCATCCTTTATTCACCCACAGCCGGGAGCGCGAAGTTGGAACGAGAGGGACCGCCTCACCGTCCTGCTGGTAGGCACTGATGAAGATGCACAACACAATTCGGCGGCACGCTCGCTTCTGGTGGCCTCGTATGCACCCGGCGGCAACCACCTCACCGTCCTCGCCCTCCCCACGAATTTGTGGGTGACTATTCCCGGCTACGGGCCGGCGCAACTGGGCACTGCCTACCGCGATGGTGGTCCTCGCCTACAACTATATACAGTGGAAAGCGTGCTCCACCTGCCAATCGCCTACTATGCGGCGGTGGGTCCCGCTACCTTCGCGCAAATCGTCAATGGAATGGGTGGTGTGAGCCTGACCCATTCCTCCGTGGCAGCACCGGTGAGAGGACAGAGGCGAACTACAACGGTCACCCGCCATCTCGACGGTCCGGCGGCGATCACCTACCTCCGGATCGCGGGCAACGGTCCGCGGGGAGAACTGTTACGGTTGCAGATGACCCGAAATCTTCTGCTCGCCTTGCGCGTACAGGGTTTGTCCCCCGACAACCTGTTCCGTGTCCCCACGCTGATCAACACGCTCGGCGGGTCGATTGCAACCAATTTCCCCTTCAACCAAATTCCCGATCTGGCCCAGACACTGAGTTCGCTCCCGAGTAAACAGGTGAACTTTACCTCGCTGAGTTACAGCAATGGCGCCCTAACCGGATATTCAGCGGCGGGCGAGTCTGTATTTCTGCCAAACTGGCAGCGCATCGCCGCTGAATCGCATCGCCTCTTTCCCCTTACCCCTTGGCCACGAGGTATCCAGATGCGCGTGCTCAACGGATCAAACGTTCCCGGACAGGCAATCGCGCTGAGCACCTGGCTTCAGCAAGCCGGCGTTCCAGTGGCAGGCTATGCGACGGCGAAACCGGTATCGGCTACGAGAGTCCAGCTACCAGCGGGCGCCGGCAGCCGGCTGCGGCAAGCGGCACGGATGGCCGCTGACCTTCTGCAGGCGCCCATCGTCATCGTGCCGGCTCGCGGCGCACGCACTCTGAACGTGGTTATCGGCAGCGACTTCCAGGACCCAACCCAGAAGTGAGGCGCACCCTCCATTGACGACGTGGTGGTGGCGGATCATATAATCGTGTTGGTTGATCCTCTGGTCGTCGGATGAGTCTGGTGTTGGGCACGCGAGCAAGTGATCGGTAAGAGTTCGATAGCTCTTGCATGGGGGAGATGATGACGGTGCATCAGCGCGGTCGGCCCGTAGGCCGTGTCCTCCTGGGCGCGAACGTTGTACTGCTCATCTGCGCACTCACCGCGGTGCTGACCGTGCCGTCCGCCACGACTGCGATGCGTCGGGGCGACGTTGCTGGTGAGACCATCGAGGCACGGCAACAAGTAACCTTTGCCGACTCGGCTGCCACCACCCTGCGGCGCAAAGCGGCGATGAATCAAGTTCCGATTGTGTTCCGGAGAGA
>JBPCKK010000126.1:0-10297 GCA_051004335.1 Chloroflexota bacterium | reverse complement strand
CGGCACAGTTGTCGTACGGGCGACCTGCGCTCGCCCGCCGCCGTCATCGCAGCCCCCAGATGTGGGGCAGACACACCGATAGCCATGCCGCGGGTGAACGCAGATCACCCCTACCAGGCCATCGAGACCAATCCCGCGAATAGAGGCAACCCAAGGTCCGTCGTACGGCGGACCTCGGGTTGGAGATCGTGGCTAGTGGAGAATCAACACTCGCTGTAGCCGCACGAGTGGCACTGCTTACAGCCTTCCTCGTGCGCCAGGGCAGCCCAGCCGCAACTGGGGCAGATATCGGCCTTGCTTGCCAGCGGGGGCAGGAGTTCGGTGCGAGCGTGACCCTGCTCCGCTTTCTCGGTGTACTCGTTGAGTACCTGCGCCAACGCATCCGGAACGGAGAGCACACGCTGCGCGCCGAAGCCCACTGATCTGCTCCCGCCGATTCCGCTCAATTGATCGACGACCTGGGCCAACTTCTCGCGGGCCGTGAGCGGGGATGGGGTGCGTAGGACCAGCGAGATCAGACGGCCCAGAGCTTCGGCAAACGCCATGACATCGCTGCCCGAACTGCCAATGTTGACAAACGCCTCCAGCGGTTCACCACTTTCGCTCATGTTTACCGTGATGTAGGCGGTACCGAGCGGCGTTTCGACACGATGGGTTTCACCCGTTACTTTGCGCGGACGCGGCTGAATGGTCGCTAGACCGGGGAGCGGCGCCTGAGTCGAGCGATCAACGAGCGGTGCAACCTCCGCCGCATCTTTCTTCTGGTCCACGCCCACATTGAGCACCTGGATGCCCTTCGATCCGTCGCGGAAGACAGTGATGCCCAGACAGCCCAGGTTCCAGGCAAGATTGTAGGCGCCCTCCACGTCCTCGCGGGTGGCATCATTGGGCAGATTGATCGTCTTCGAAACACCGTTGTCCGTGTGTCGCTGGAAGGCGCCCTGCATGCGCACGTGCCATTCCGGCGGGACTTCGTGCGCGGTGACGAACACGCGTTGCATGTCCTCTGGAACACCATCTACCCCGTGGACCGTGCCGTGGCGGCTCACCCGATCCATCAGGTCTTCGCTGTCGATGCCACGATCTCTGGCGGCGCTGACAAAGGCCGGGTTGACGAAGGTCAGCTTGCGGTCATCCACCTTGTGCTGGAAGGCGAGGGCGAAGATCGGTTCAATTCCACTGCTGGCATCGGCAATGATGCTGATGGTCCCGGTAGGCGCGATGGTGGTTACCGTGGAATTGCGCAATGGCGGTCCGTCGCGGTAGATGCTGCGCTCCCAATTGGGGAAAGGCCCACGTTCACGCGCCAACTCTTGCGATTCCTGGTGGCCGGCTCGCTCGACGAAACTCCAGAGACGATCGCCCAACTGGACGGCCTCCTCGGAATCGTAGGGGATTCCTAACTCGAAGAGCAGATCGGCCCATCCCATGATGCCCAGACCAATCCGCCGGTTGGCCTTCACCATGTCGTCAATCTCGGGTAGTGGGTAGGGATTACATTCGATCACGTCGTCCAGGAAGCGCGTGCTCAGCCGCGCTACTCGTTCCAGTTCGGGCCAATCGATTTCCTTGCGTCCATCGCGCTCCACTAGGAAGCGAGCAACGTGAAGCGAGCCGAGATTGCACGCCTCATTCGGTAGTAGGGGCTGCTCGCCGCACGGATTCGTCGCCTCAATCATTCCAACTTCGGGCGTTGGGTTGGCCGGACTGTTGTTAATCCGATCAATGAAGACCAAGCCAGGATCCCCGGTGCGCCAGGCCGAATCGATGATTCGGGCCCACACATCACGGGCGCGCAAGCGATTCGTCACCTCGTGACTGTTTGGGTCGATCAAATCGTAGTAGTCGTCTTCGCGCAATGCGGTCATGAACGGATCGGTGACGGCCACGCTTATGTTGAAGTTGGTGATGCCACCATCGTTCTTGCAGTCGATGAACTCGAGGACGTCGGGATGGTCGACGCGCAGAATACCCATATTGGCTCCGCGGCGTGTTCCACCTTGCTTCACTGCCTCTGTGGCCGCGTTATAGACGCGCAGAAACGACACCGGACCACTCGCTCGACCGCCGCTGCGGGAGACGATACTATCCTTGCGCCGCACCCGGGAGAAGGCAAAACCCGTGCCGCAGCCGCTCTGGTGAATGATCGCCGCGTTCTTCAGCGTGTCGAAGATTTCCGTGATCGAATCGCCCACCGGGAGCACGTAACACGCCGAGTATTGCAGGCCATTGCCCGTGCCGGCGTTCATAAGGGTAGGCGAATTGGGCAAGAATTTGCGATCCACCAGTGCTTCATAAAACGCTTCGGCGTGGCTTTGAACGGTCTCCTCACCGGACCACCGTCCCTCACTTGAGGCCACGGCGCAGGCGACACGCCAGCACATCTCGTCGGGCGTCTCGATGACCTTGCCGTCAACCTTCGTGAGATAGCGCTCGTTGAGCACGCGCAAGGCTGACTCCGACCAGTCCCCGCTCTTCGCCGGTTTTGGCCACCGCATCGTCTGATCGCGCTTGTCCTTTGAGTCGGCCACGTGGGCCGCCTGGTCAATTGCGCGCTGTACTTGAACCTCCATGAACCTCTCCACATTCGTATGTCCCATTCGTCGGCCCTACCGTATGTGGGCATCGTCCCCTATGGTACCTACTACATGCTGTGGATGCAAGTGAAAATTGCGTCAAGTTGTGGCGGCATGTTGTCTGCCGGTAGTGGATCGTGCGCGAGCGGCGCCGTCATGAGGAGCGCGCATCAAACGGTACGGGCCGTGCGCCCTCGCCGGCCCGCCGCCGCAAGAAGTCGGGCGGGACGGCCCGAGTGCCTTCCCCTACGAACGAAGAACACCGGAGAAGAACACTGATTGTCCGACAGCGTGCCATATCATAGGTGGAGAGATGGCGAGGAGTTGGGGACAGTGCTTGAGGCGGACTTTGCCTTGTTTAATGTCGGCCAGTTGGTCACCGGAGCGCCGGGCAGCCACGTCGATGCTGAGGGTGCACTCGGAGTCATTCGACGCGGCGCTCTGGCCGCCCGAGACGGCAAGATCGTTTGGACCGGCCGGATGGACGAGTTTCAGACGGCCGTCCGGCTAAACCCCGATTCCGTGGTGGTCAATACCCATGGTCAGACCGTCCTCCCCGGGTTCGTCGATCCGCACACACACCCGGTCTTCGCCGGTAATCGAGCTGGCGACTTTTATGCGCGGACCGCGGGTGCCTCATACGAGGATCAATTGGAACGCGGCGGCATCATGCAAACGGTGCGTGCCACCCGAGCGGCATCTGAGGATGAGTTGTTGGGTCTGGCCCTCGGCCGAGCCGGCGTCTTTTTGCGCTACGGCACGACGACCATCGAAGGGAAAAGCGGCTACGGTTTGACCGACACCGACGAACTCAAGTCACTGCGCGTCTTGTCTCGGCTGCAGCGGCTCTCCCCTCTCAAAGTCGTTCCCGCTTTTTTGGGCGCTCACGATCTTCCCGATGATGCGATTGATAGAGATACATTCGTTGCCGATATTATCGAACGCTGGCTCCCGGCGGCACGGCCTTACGCCGGCGTGTGCGATGCCTGGTGTGATCCTGGAGCGTTTTCAGCCGAACAGTGCCGGCGGATACTTACCCGCGCTCGGGAGTTGGGGTATGAACTGACGCTCCACGCCAATGAGCTGGCCATGGGTCCCGGCGCGTCTCTGGCCGCTGAGATGCGCTGTCTGTCGGTGGATCATGCAGTCTATCTTGATAGCACGAGCATCGCGGCCCTGAAAGCCGCAGGCACCGTCGCCGTTCTCTTGCCGGGAACTACGTTGTTTCTGGGCAGCGACACCTACGCCCCGGCGCGATCATTACTTGATGCCGGAGTGCCGGTCGCTTTGGGCACCGACTTCAACCCCGGTACGTCCAATACGCAGAACATGCAATTCATCCTGACACTGGCCGTGCTCAAGCTCGGCATGACGCCCGAGGAAGCAATTCTCGGGGCGACCCGGGAGGCGGCGCGTGCCGTCGGGTTGGAGCAGGCGGTAGGCGCTCTTTCCGCCGGCAAGTACTGCGATTTCACCACGTACAGCGTGGACGACTATCGCCTCATCCCTTACCACTATGCAATGAATCTTGTGGATGTAGTAGTCGCCGGCGGTCAGGTAGTCGTACGTGACGGTGCGCTGGTAGCCGAGGCGCCGGCGTCCACCGCGGTTCCGTGATTTTTACCTGGCTGCAGCGTCTCTGGCTCTTGCCCTGGCCGGCATGGGTGCGGCGCGCGGTCGAGCCCGTGGTCATGGCGGGTCCGGTACAGCGGCTAATCGTGCCCTATTTCCGCTGCGGTGTGGTGGCCATCATCCAGAATGACCGAGGGGAGTATTTACTTTTCCGCCACACCTATCGCAGTCAATTTCCCTGGGGCCTGCCCACCGGATACCTGGAGCATGGGGAGCAGCCCAACGACGCCATCCACCGCGAAATTGCCGAGGAATCGGGCCTGAGCGTGGAGATTGGTCCAGTCTGGCGAGTGTACACCGATAGTCGAGAAATCATAAATATAGTCTTTCGCGGCTCGTGTCCTCGGGGCGACTTTCGCGCCAGCGCGGAGATTTCCGAGGCGCAATTCTTCGCGCTGGACGAACTTCCCGCACTTATGTCTGAACAACGTGCGCTGCTCGAAGCAAGCGAGATGGAGGTGAGCGATGCCCGATCTTCTGGAATCAGTACCTAACTTTTCCGAGGGCCGCCGGACCGAGGTGGTGGAGCAGATTGTCGACGCCGCCCGCCTCCCCGGCGTGCGCATTCTCGATCTACATTCCGACGCCGATCACAATCGCAGCGTTCTCTCCCTCGCAGGCGAGCCTGAGCCACTGGCCGAAGCGGTATTCCGTGCGGTTGAGCGTGCCTCCGAACTAATTGATCTGCGACAGCACAGCGGTGAGCATCCGCGGATGGGCGCCACCGACGTGGTCCCATTTATACCGTTAGGACAGACCGCGATGGCCACTGCGCTCCAGACCGCGAAGACCGTGGGCGAGCGCGTCGCCCGTGAGTTGGGGATTCCTGTCTACTTCTATGAAGAGGCTGCCACGCGACCGGAGCGCCAGAATCTCG
Organism: Chloroflexota bacterium; assembly: GCA_051004335.1. Taxonomy (GTDB): domain Bacteria; phylum Chloroflexota; class UBA5177; order UBA5177; family UBA5177; genus CAVSUG01. The sequence goes on along the minus strand of JBPCKK010000126.1, from coordinate 5,212 downwards.
AAAACATCCGGAGGAAAGGCTTCGAGGAGTTACGGGAGGTCATTGGGCACGAGGACGGTCGAGAACCGGATCTGGGTCCCCGCGAGGTACATCCTTCCGCTGGAGCCATAGTCATTGGCGCTCGTCGAGCGCTCATCGCCTACAACATCTATCTGAACACGGCCGATGTGAAAGTCGCCAAGGCAATCGCCAAGCGCGTTCGACAGAGTTCCGGCGGGCTCCGCTTCGTCAAGGCCCTGGGGCTGGAGATTCCGGCACGTGGACAGGTCCAAGTATCGATGAACCTTACCGATTACCGACGAACCGCCATGCACACCGCGTTCAACCTGGTGCGCGATGAGGCCGCGGCCTACGGCGTTACCGTCACCGAGTCCGAGATCGTCGGCTTGGCGCCGATGGAGGCATTGGTGGAAGCCGGCCGCTATTACCTGCGCATGCACGAGTTCCACAGCGACCAGATCCTGGAGACCAAGATCTGGGGCGAATGAGCGTGCGGGAAAAGTTTGTCAAGTGAGCCCAAACGCTGCTAGTATTCCCTGGTTTTCAGGGAGAGGACGGGGAAGAGTGTCTCGCGCGATTCGCGCCGGCGTGGCCGGAATGTGCATGCTTGCCGTCGCCGGCTGTGGGAGCCACGTTGCCGGGACGACCACGCCGACGGCCACAACCAGAACGCATCTGTCACCCACATTGGCGCCCATCCTTACCACTGCTCCCTTGACGAGCACACCGCCCAGTCCGACGCCCGGCCTGACCGCCTCGCCCACGAGTACACGTACGCCGCGCCCCAGCGCCACTCCTCGGCCTCGCCCGCGCCCGACCAGAGTTCCAACGTCAACCGCCTCGGCCCCGCACCTCATGTCTGCCTCACTGGGACCCGGCACCGCTGTCACGGGCGCCACCTTGAACGGCGTTGTGACCATCAACGGACAAGCGAGTCGGGTCGTGCTCTACCTCTCGGCGGGACCAAACGGCGCTGGTCCCTTTAGTTATGTCATGACCAAGAGTGAGCCCGGGACCTGGGTAACCACGGTCACCGCGCCAGTTCCAGGCGACTACCATTACACGGTAGGTGTCTTTGACAACGCGGGACAGCGCACGATAGCGGACAACGATGCCTGGAATATACGGGTCACGGCTGCCCCTGGCTCGGCCGGGAATGGACCGCAAGCGTTGCCTGACGACATTCCGCTAGCTCCACCGTTTAGCTACGGCTCTCCGGTGGCTGCCGTGTTCTCCGCTGCCGGTAACTCGATCAACGGCTCTGAAGTGATAAGTTCATCACGGCCCGATGTTTCCACCTCCATCGTCGGAGCTTTCTATACGACCCATCTGCCACGGGCCGGTTGGGTCGTCGATTCTTCCAGCGGCACGGCGCCGGAAGCTACAAGCTTCTCAATCGTGGCCAGCCAGGGTAGCCAGGTGTGTTTGGTGCAATACAGCGGCGGGACAGTGCGCATTTATTACGGCACTACCGGAAGCTGACGGAGGACCGCGGCGCATTTGGGCTCGGCGCGCGGGGAAGGCAAGCGCAATGTCCGCTGAACTGAATCAGGTAATCCGGTCGTTTGCGGGCCGCCGCGTCCTCGTGCTCGGAGACATGGTGGCGGACGAATACCTTATGGGCCGTCCGGATCGCATCTCGCGCGAGGCGCCGGTCCTCATACTCCATCACGCCGGCAGCTTTATCCGCCCGGGCGGCGCCACGAACCCGGCGTACAACCTCCGCCGGCTTGGAGCGGACACTCGCGTGATTGGTGTGATTGGTGATGACGAGATGGGACGTCGACTCTGTTCGACGTTGGAGGAGGCCGGCATGGACACTGACTGTCTGTTTGTTGATACGGGCCGGCCCACCTCGACCAAGACGCGCATTGTGGCCAGAGGGTCTCAAGAGGCGCAGCAGCAGATCGTGCGCATCGATCGCGTCGACACCAGCGCCCTCAGTCCCATGCTGCGCGACCAAGTGATTGACGCTGTCCGTCCGCTGTTGGCCGGTATCGACGCGCTGCTGGTTTCCGATTATGAGAACGGTGTGATCTCTCCGGAGATGATCGATGCCTGCCTACCACGAGCGCGCCAGGCAGGCGTGCGGGTAGTTGTGGATTCGCACGGCGATCTCTTTCGGTTTACGGGTGTGACCGCGGCTACACCAAACCAGCCGGAGGCCGCCGCCTCTTTGCATCGACGGAGCGCGAGCGAGGAAGAGGTAGACCAGGCGGGCACCGATTTGTTGACGGGAATGGATGCTGACGGCATCCTCATTACACGAGGGAGCGAGGGCATCGCCCTGTACGAACGTGGCAGGGCCCCGTACAAACTCCCGATTGCCACGGAAAGCGAGCTGCTGGTTGACCCGACGGGAGCCGGCGACACCGTGGCCGCCGTCTTTACGCTCGCGCTGAGCTGCGGCGCCGGCATGCGCCAAGCCACGTATTTGGGAAACGTAGCCGCGGGCGAAGTGGTGCGACAACTGGGCGCCGCCACATTGACGGCGGCTGATCTCACTCGCGCTGTGGAGACAAGCCGGCTTCCAGCACCCCTCGGAATAGCAGTAGAGCGGACGTAGAATAGGGCGCAAGCACGGCAGAAAGGGATTATGGTTTGTCATCATGAAGATCTGCAATGGAGGCGGCTCGTTTCCCGTAGTCCCGGCTTTAGCCGATGAGCTGTCTGTCCGCCGGACTCCCCTGGGAAGGCAAGCATGTCCGAGGGGAATCGCTCGTGGCGAGTGTGCTTGGCAAGAGGGACAGGGTCGATGGCTAGTTGCTCACCGGCTGAAGCCGGGACTACGGCTCTCAACGGTCCGCTTCGTCGAAGACCAACATCGCCCGGCGGAAAGGCAGCCATGAGCATCTCTGTTCAGAGCAAGGCACACGTCTCGGTACCTAATGATGCATTCGCCGGTGACCAACCGCTGGTCGCGGTCATGCGTGGCGAGTACGTGGGAAGTCTCCACCGGGGGACACTTGCACTCGTCGACTCCGCCGGGGTAGTCGCACTCGCCATCGGCGACATCGATCAGCCGGTGTTTCTGCGCTCGGCGGCCAAGCCTTTTCAGGTACTGCCGGCCATCCTAGCGGGAGGCATCGACCAGTTCGGTATCTCCGAGCGGGAATTGGCAGTGCTCTGTGCCTCACACAGCGCGGAACCGCGTCACACCGACGCTGTGCTGTCAGTGCTCCACAAACTCGGCCTGGACGAATCGGCACTGCACTGCGGGGTGCATCCTCCGCTGCACGAGGCCACGGCAAGAAGCCGCTGGCGCGCGGGTCTCGAACCAACGCCTGCCTGCAATAACTGCAGCGGCGCGCACACCGGCATGCTGGTCGCTTGCCGTGCTCGTGGCTGGTCCATCGAGGATTACGGCGACCCGAACCACCCGTTGCAGTTACAAACCCGTCAGATTCTCGCCCAGTTCGCCGGTCTTGAGCCGGAGCAGGTCACCCTGGCCGGCGATAACTGTCATGTACCCACATTCCGCTTGTCGGCCCGCGCCGGCGCAACGGCATTTGCCCGATTGGTCACCGGCGAACACCTCCCCGAGGGCCTGCGAGAGCCGGCGGCCCTAGTGACTTCAGCCATGTCCACGTATCCCGAGATGGTGGCCGGCGAGGATCGATTTGATTCAGATGTGATGGTGGCGGGCGCCGGCGATATCGTGGCCAAAGGCGGGGCGGAAGGATATCAGGGTATTGGTATTAAGTCTCGACGCCTGGGCCTCGGCCTGAAAATCTCCGACGGAAACTCCCGTGCGACGGCGCCGGCGGTCATGCCCGTCTTGAGCGCACTGGGAGTCCTCAGCGGTGAGGCGGAGGCCGCGCTGGAGAGCTATAGTCATCCGATTTCGCATGACCACCAGGGAGAGATCGTAGGGCAATTGACGCCAATCTTTTCCATCCACGGGTTGGCGTGACCAGAATTCGCGTAGGCGTGCTGTTCGGCGGTCGTTCCGGCGAGCACGAGGTGTCAATCGCCTCGGCCACGTCGATTGTGCGCGCTCTTGATCCGGAGAAATACGAGGCAGTGCCCATCGGCATAACCCGCCAGGGACAGTGGCTGATCGTCGACTCGCCACAAGAATTGCTCACTGCTGAAAAGCAACACAAACTCCCCGATGGAGTTGAGGTACTGGCCGATGTCGCCCAGCAGGAAATTGTGCGCCGAAATGGGCATAGCGATGTAGTCCGATACCAAGCGGCGGACGTGGTCTTTCCCGCGATGCACGGCACCTACGGCGAGGACGGCTCCATCCAGGGTTTACTGGAACTCACCAATATTCCGTACGTGGGCTCCGGGGTAGCAGGGTCAGCCCTGGCTATGGATAAGGTCCTTATGAAGCACGCGTTGAGCGCCGCCGGATTGCCCGGAGTTGCGTTTTGCCTGGTGACCCGACCGGAGTGGCGGCGAGATCGAGAGGTGACGCTAGGCCGGCTCGAATCCAAACTGGAGTACCCGATGTTTGTTAAGCCGTGCAATCTGGGCTCAAGCGTGGGTATTTCCAAAGCGCACGACCGCATCGAGCTAATCGAAGCACTGGAGACGGCCGCGCGCTACGACCGGCGCATCATTGTCGAGCAGGGATTGGACGTGCGCGAGGTTGAGTGTTCCGTGCTGGGCAATGATGACCCGCAGGTGTCCATGCCGGGCGAAGTGATTGCCCAACACGAGTTCTATGACTACGAAGCGAAATACACCGAGGGATTGTCCCAGTTGATAGTTCCGGCGCAGCTTACGGCGGAGCAAACGCGGACGGTGCGGGATATGGCCCAGCGCGCGTTTCTGGCGATCGATGCCGCTGGTTTGGCCCGCATTGACTTCTTTATTCGCCGCTCGGACGGCACTGTGCTAGTCAACGAGATCAATACCATGCCGGGATTCACCGACACCAGCTGGTATCCCAAGCTCTGGGAGGCCAGCGGCCTCTCGTATCCGGAGATCATCGACCGCTTGATTCAGCTGGCCATCGAGCGCCACGCGGAGAACCAGGAGCGTTCGATCGAGCATTGAGGCTCCATTGCGCCTCACGACCACCACATCTCGTGGTACGATGCGGCAATAAAACCTTCTGTTGTGGTGGGGCCAAGATGAAGCGATTTGTGCTCATTCTCTTTCTTGTGCTTGGGGCGGCGTTGGTCAATGTCGGTCACTCGAGCGCCGATCCAACAATGATCAACGGATTTTGCTTTGCCAGCCCGAACACGGAGCTCGTTCC
>JBPCKK010000125.1:0-6723 GCA_051004335.1 Chloroflexota bacterium | reverse complement strand
GAACTCTTTTTGGCGGTGGCCTGCATCGTCGGAATCGCGCTCCCGCTTACCGCCTCCCTCATCGCTGGACTGCTCCTTACTTTTACTACAGCCATTGGAATTAACCTGGCCCGGGGAAGGCGCTTCGACTGCCACTGCTTTGCCAGTTCGCGCGCCACGATCGGGCCGCCGGTCATCGCGCGCAATGTGGCGCTGATCGCCCTCGCCGCTTTTGTGGCATCGCGGTCTCGTTTTCAGCTCGGGCCAACTGCCGTAGCTGATCAGTGGCAGCCGGTGATGCGAGAGCTGTCTCACCCAGATATTGTGGTAGCTCTGGCCGGCACAGTGATTCTCGTGCTCACTATCCTTTTCCTTGTAAGTGAAGTGGATATGGAACCGCTTATGTCTGTTCGGCGTATGGAGCGTGAGCCATGAGCGGCGCCGAGACTCGCATCCATTGAACGGCGTGGCACGAAGTATTTGAGTTGTGACAGGAGGCATCTAGTGACGGGAGTATGGGTTGTTGCGTTCGCGCTCCAGTGGACTCTGTTGGTGTTGGTGGCTGTATTACTGGTCGGCGTGCTCCGCTACCTGTCCTCGGTACAGGAGAGGATTGAACTCGCCGCTCCGCACATCACGAAATTCGAGTTACGGGATCACGTCTCGGATTTCGATTTGCCAGATCTGGACGGGCGGACTGTAGGGAGTAGCAGCCTGATTGGCTGCGGCACGCGTGCCATAATCCTTCTCCTCAATCCTGGCTGCTCCTCCTGTAAGACCGCGATGATGCAGGTTGCGGAACTGGCGTCAAGGGATGGTGGTTTGGCGAGAATCGGCTGGTCGGTTGTCTGCATTTGTTCGGGGGAGCTTGCTGCCATCAATCAGATGGTGGCGGCTCATGAGGGGATACTCGCGCCAGGGGTCACGGTGCTGGTCGATCCGGAGTCGACGATCGAGCGTCTCTACGGAGTGCGTCACATGCCGACCGGCATAGCCGTGGGTGCGAACGGCTTGGTGGTCGATCAGTCCTACAATCCTCACATTAACTGGCTCTATAAGACCATGGATGTCCTCCCACCGGCACAAGCGATCGTCGAACCGGGTCGAGGAGGTTGGGAATCTATTGCGGTACTACCGGGCGCCTCGGGTGTCCACACCCACTAGAGAGTAGCGTGGCTAGAAAAGAGAAAGGAGACAACCCATGACTGATGACGCACGAGACACTGAGATCGTCGACCGAATTACCAAAATCGCATTGGGGCGGCACACACGAAGGGGCATGTTTGGGACCCTCGGGAAGGCCGGGCTGGCACTTGCCGGTCTCGCCTGTGGTCTTGGGCTACCTCGTGCCACGTTTGCCTGCATCTCCCCACCGCCGCAATGTTACGGACCCTGCTCGTGCTGCTATTCCAGTTGCTACCTGCCGAACTGCGGCAACCGCTATTGCAGTTGCCCCAGCTGCAAATGCTTTTCGAAGCAATTCCAGATTTTCCAATACTTTGGAAGCGGTTGTAGCTGCTTCATCGATTGTGTGGAGTGCGCAAATGGGCTCGCATGTTAGTAATACTACGCTGGCTATGCCGGCGTCCAGTTTGCTCCACGAACTGGCTCTACCTGCCGATTGAACAAGGAGATAGACACGATGGAAAACCGAATGACGAGCGGTATCGTAGACAACAGCCAGGAAGACGTGCTGGCATCATATCATCAAAGTCCCATAATTGGGGCAGGAGACCGACGGAGCGCGTATGTTGGGCGCGTGATAATAGAACTCTGGCACTCGGACAGTCTAAGAGAGCGCGGTACGCCGCTTGCCGAGCGCGATGCCAGCGGGCTTGCATTGTCCATTGAGCCCGCAACGGAGAGCGTGGAGGCTCAGGAGTTGCTGCGGCGAGTAGCATCCGCGCTTCCGAAGCGCGTTGGTGTGACTCAGTAAGGGAATCACTGCGCAGTTCGCTCTGCCTGGTATCCTACGTTCCTGACCGCGCGCCGAGTAGAATTGGATCGTTTCCAGATCGCGTCGGAGGCGCCATGTCGATGAATGAGACCGAAGGTCAATACGGTTTACTTTGGGATCAATAGGAGCCTCTACATCCCTTGACATCACCTAGGTAAGGGCGTCTTGCACACGCCCGTTTCGACCATTCGACGCCAGCGCCGGGCGAACGCAGGTCGCCCCTACACATCCTATGTCAACCGTGGGAGAGACTGCCGATATGCCGTATCGAAACCGTATTGGACAGAAGATACTGCCTTGCGGCTGCTGATTGTTGAGGACGAGGAGGAGCTTGCGAATCCTTTGGCCCGGGGGCTGCGACGGCAAGGGTATGCCGTGGATGTCGCTCTGGATGGGGCTGACGGGTATGAGATGCTGGAGACCGAGGAGTACGACCTGGCCATTCTTGACCTGAATCTCCCTGGGATGGATGGCCTCGAGATTACCCGCCGTATTCGTTCGGCGGGGAGTGGAGTGCCGATCCTGATCCTGACAGCGCGGGATGGAGATGCCGACCGGGTTGCGGGACTGGATTGTGGCGCCGACGACTATGTGGCGAAACCATTCTCCTTTGATGAGTTATCCGCTCGGGTACGCGCCCTGCTTCGGCGGGAGCGGCACGTTCTCCAACCCCTACTGCGCTGCGGTGACTTAACGCTCGATCCGGCGGCACGTACTCTGTTCCAAGCAGGGAGACTACTCGACCTTACCCGCAAAGAGTTTGGGATCCTGGAATATCTCATGCGGCGCCCCGGGGAGATTGTCAGCCAGGAGGCGCTGCTCGACCATGTCTGGGACGAACTGGCCAACCCCTTTACCAACGTGTTGTCGGTGCATATGAGTTCCCTACGCCGGAAGTTAGGCGACGATACGCGCGATACTCGCTACATCAGGACAGTGGTCGGCGAAGGGTACCAGATCCTCCCTGTGGACACGTCGGATCACGCGGAGTAGGGGTAGCGCTTGCCCATGATCCGAAGACAGCGCGCGTATCGCCTGACGCTAAGAACGCGGCTCACCTTCTGGACGGCGGCCATGCTCGTTGCCTGCACCTTGACCGTGACCGCCTTGATAAACGTGGGCACCACCCTCACCAGCCACGCTGCCGCGCCAGTTGAACAGCATGGGGGACTACGGATCGGTGTCTTGTTAGACCCGCGTCACCCGGGGACCACGACGGTCACCGTTACCCGCCCAGTAGAGGGAATAGATGTGCTGCGCCAGATGCGGTTGACCTCGCTGGTCGGGCTGACGTTCGTGCTGCTTGTCGGTATTGCCGGCGCCTATTGGTTGGTTGGATACACCTTGCGGCCCTTACGTGACGTGAGCCAGGCAGCGAGAGCCATCGACCGGCTCTCAGCGGATAATCGGCTTCCCTATGACGGACCAAACGATGAGGTGAGCGATCTGAATGAAGCATTGAATGCCATGTTGGGCCGCTTGCAGGATAGTTTCGAGCGAGAGCGGCGCTTTGTCGCCGATGCCTCGCATGAGTTGCGTACTCCCCTTGCCGTGATGCGGACCAATATCGAGGTCCTGGCGGCCGATGACACGGCCACTATTGATGACTACCGGTCGATGGCCGCCACGGTCGATCGATCACTGCGGCGGCTCGAGGGGCTCGTTACCGATCTCTTGCTCCTCGCCAGGCAGGGTGACGCCCACGCGTTCGTCACTGAGAAGGTAGGTGTCCGACCGCTGCTGGATGGGGTGATTCGCGAGCTGGAACCACTAGCCCGGCAGTCCGGCGTCACTGTCAGCTACGTACGGAGTGACGATGCCCTGGTTCTCGGCGCCGAATCCCATCTTCGACGAGCGCTCCGGAACGTGGTGGAGAACGGTATTCGCTATAACGTCCCCGGTGGTCAGGTCACTATCACCAGTGGATTGGAAGGTGGCTGGGTCACCGTTGGCGTCATCGACACCGGCGTTGGAATCCCGCCGGACGAGCAAGGGCAGGTTTTCAATCGATTTTGGCGAGCCGACCGCTCTCGCACCCGCGCAGGGGGCGGCGCGGGGCTGGGTCTGGCTCTTGCCTCGGAGGTTGTACGGATCCATGGCGGCGCCATTACCGTGCGGAGCGAGGAAGGCAAGGGAAGCACCTTCACCGTGCGCCTGCCGGTATTGAATGATCCGAATCCTTCGAAAACTTAGGAAAGATTTAACATCCGCCGGCGTAGACTGTGTTCAGAGTCATTTACAGCCATGACTGTAAGCCTTGAGCTGGTGGCCCAGGCCGCCTGCGGGCGGCGGGCGGCCACTCGGGGCCGCCCCTACCGGATCAACGTCAATGAAAACTGCTCCAGAGCGGTGGCGGGATGCATCCGATCGGGATAGGGCGGTAATCAGGTGATCGAGGGGAAGGTTCAGTAGCCAGGACTGGGCGACCATGCGACAGACGAGCGTGCCGCCAGATGAGGAGCGGCCAGATAGCGAGGATGCGCGGAAGACGCGGATCCTTCTCCTGCGCTGCGCGCACTTTGGCTGGATTGAAGCACGAGATGACCTCGCGGCGGATCGGAACTTTTGTCTGACCGGTGACTGTCGTGGGGTTGACGAGGCGCTGCGCAAGCTGAGCGCAGTCCAGGTCGATGCCATCATTGCCTCGGCGACGATACCCAACCTGTCTCCCGCCGAGCTTGTTCGCCGGCTTCGGGCGGCAAGTCCGGACAGCAGGATCATTCTGTTGGGCGATGCGATCCACCAGGACATGGTGAGGGCCCTGTGGCATGAGGGGATGTCCGCCTACCTTCCCTGGCGGGACGTGACGGCGGAGAGTCTGTGCTTCATCGCGGAGTCGGTGGCGCAGGCGCCGGTCGACCTCTGTATCACCACCCGACCCATGTTGGTCGAGACACCTCCACTGTCCCCTGGGCAACCCGACGTGCACATCAGTGATCGAGATCGTGCAATCCTGCGCGGGCTTTGCGCGGGACTTACCCTAGAGCCAATCGCCAAGCAGGTGGGGATCAGCATGCGAACGGTGTCAAGCGTCATCACACGCCTTGAGACGAAGCTGGGCGTGCCCAATCGATGTGCCCTGGTGATCAAAGCGCGAGAGAAGGGGTTGGACCTGTGATCTCGGCACAGGTACACTGCCGGTGGGCGCCGCAATCCAGAGTGGCGCGGCGCGATCACATAGCATTTACTCTCGGGTGGCCCCCCACACGATGAGCCCCAGCCCGTATCTTTGCCATAGGGTCTTGGTAGCCGCCGCTAGGCCGATCCTCCCGTCTGCAGTGGCGCCGGCCGCGCTACTAGTCAGGATCATGCACGCCGCCCCCACAACCGCGGCCAGCCGAGATAGGTCTGACCATGCGAGATCTAGCCAGTCGTCCCCGGCCGGAGGGCCGTCTATTCGTGCTACCAACTCCCGTGCTTCATCGGCGAGGCTGTCTAGTGCATTGGCTACGTCGCGGGCATCAATCGATGCCCGTTTCATCTCGTCCATCGCGCCAGGGCCGGCGCGGAAGAGACGATCTATTGCGTTCCCGCGAAGGCCTCCCTCGACCAGCACTCGACGTTCGACTTGGGTTGCCATGGCCAGGCGCCGCTCGTTCGATAAGTGACCCAGCATCATGTCGAATGCATATGCGTATTCGGCCCTGTTGCCGCTCACGTGCTCATCGACGAGTGCCCAGAACTCGGTCGATGAGCACACCAATTCGATGGCGAATCGCACATCATTGGCTGCGGTTACCAGGTGTCGCACATCGGCGAATTCCTCCGTCTTCGCATCCAGTAGATCCTCTACGGAGTTCGCCGTACTTACAACTTCTGCGGTCGACATCGCCGTCCTGATCTTGGTTGTGTCTGCCCATCAATGACCGAGAGGGAGGGAGACGAAATTGGCTCAGCCCTCCGGCCTCCTGTCCTCATCTGGAGCCTGCCTGCTCCAGAGCAATCCTCAGACGTCGCAGTATGCGTAATCTATTACGGCAGGGGCCTGCCAGTAGAGAATGAGCTGTGTGTATCTTGAATTTGCGATTGGGGTTACATTTCCGTAAATCGTACACCCGTCGGGAGAACCGCAATATACGTTGTCGTCAAAATAATCGTAGAAGCCATATATCTGCTGATAATACCACCACTCAAACGTCCCGTAGCTTGGACCCTCGAACACGTCGGCCGCGGAGTTGACGCCTTTGTCGACCTTACACGTAAGCCCGACATGGTCCCACTCCCTCCCGATTGCGAACGGAGTTGGGCTGCGTGCTGAGGGTGCGCCAGCAGGATACTTGCAATTTGGGGAGGTGGATCTGGCCGGCTGTATCTCCAATCTGGCGGCACGTGGACACACGGAATATGTTGCCCTCACAGAGGTGGCGGGGCCCGGGACAGCCGCTCCGTGCGCGTCCCGCGGCTGAAGAGTGTGAACAAAGCCTACCGTGTGGCAGGCGATGGGCGCCGACTCAGCAGAACCCTGGGCTTCATTCGCGGATGCGGCCGAGACGACACGGGTGGACGACCAGACTCCCGTCGCGGTGAAAAGGCATGTCAGAGCAATGCTGCGGAGTAGCACTCTGCTCGGGTGGTGACTCATCATTTTCTTCCCTTCTTGCGTCGCTCGTCCATTGTCTGGTCCTCCTTGGTGTAGTCCTAACAACCCTGGGCATAGCCTGCTCCAATGAGTCTTAAATCTTCCCTAAGTTTTCGAAGGATGCGTCGCACGCCGAATATGACTACGGCAACCAACGGAGGTGTTGACCCGGGCCCCTTGCGGGCGGCGGTCCGGAAACCCACAGGGT
>JBPCKK010000124.1:0-5963 GCA_051004335.1 Chloroflexota bacterium | reverse complement strand
ATCGTAGGTAGCCTGATTCGAGCCGAGTACTGCCTGGCAGGTAGTGACAAACATATCCTCGGTCAGCGCCATCATATCGTTGTAATCGGCGTAGGCCTGATACAACTCCAGCATGGTGGACTCGGGGCTGTTCTTGCGCGAGAAGCCTTCATTGCGGAAGTCTTTGCCGATTTCGTAGACCTTGTCGAATCCGCCCACAATCAGCCGCTTCAAGTACAGTTCAGTGGCGATGCGTAGATACGCCGTCATGTCCAGTGCGTTGTAGTGCGCGGTGAATGGCTCCGCCGCCGCGCCGCCGTATATGGGTTGCAGAATCGGCGTCTCCACCTCCACGAAACCACGTTCGTCGAGAAACTGCCGCAAGCAACGGACGATCGCGCTTCGCAACCGAAACGTGCGCCGCGCGTCCTCATTGGCGATCAGGTCCAGGTATCGCCGGCGATAGCGCGCCTCCACGTCAGCCAGCCCATGAAATTTATCCGGAAGAGGATGGTACGACTTGGCGAGCAGGACTACGCTCTCTACCTGGACCGATACTTCGGCGGTCCTCGTGGTGAAAACGGTTCCCTCGGCGCCAATGACGTCGCCCACGTCGAGCAATTTGAAATAAGCGTAGGCCTCATCACCCAGGGCATCTCGCTTGAAGTAGAGCTGGATTTGACCTTCCGCATCCTGGATGTGCGCGAACGCCGCCTTGCCCATCAGCCGCACTGTCATCAGGCGCCCGGCGACACGCACGCGCTCTCCCTCGAGAGCTGCCGCATTCCCTCGTATATCCTCGGACGCGCGAGTACCGGCGTAACGATTCGGCGCCACTGGCAGACCCAGATTCGTCAGCTGCTCCAGTTTCTGGGCGCGCAGCGCGCGCCAATCAGTGGACTCGATCACTCCGCAATCAATGAATGAACTGGATGTCGGTGATGGTATAGGAGACCAACCGCGCCGGAACCTGCACCTTCACCTTGTCGCCGCGCTTGCGTCCAATGAGCGCCTGGCCGATTGGAGAACGATCGGAGATTTTGCCGTCGGCCGGTGACGCCTCCAGCGACTCCACGATCTTGTACTCGTACTCAAGTCCGTCGTCGCGCGAAACGCAGACGATAGTCCCGATTTGCACCCGACGCGGCTTCCCGTTGCCGTCATGGTGAATGATCGTGGCTTCGCGCAGGGTCATTTCAATCTCCACTACTCGCGCTTGCAAGCGAGCCAAATCTTCCTTGGCCTGTTCGACCGCCGAGTTGTCGGTAATATCGCCGCCTTCGCGCGCCGTCTGCAACCGCAGGGCGATTCCCGGTCGAACGTCAGCCCGCAGATGTTCAAGTTCGTGCTCGAGCTCGGCCTTGAATTCAGCCGAAATCTGCGTTGGCTTGTAAAGGTTGTTCATTGGAATCCTCCTGAAGGTGATTCTCCCCGCCCGAACCCGGATACAACTAGCGCGACGCAGGCCCGTGCCGCGCCTTCCACGACGCACGGAAGCATCATTGTACCCCGGTTCTTGCGGGCTGTAAAGCTCTAGTGCGACCGAATCGATACGTCAGCCGCGTACACAGTTTCCCTGCCGGCGTCCTCTCTGGTCAGATGTAATCCGCCGGCGGGATCGACTCCCGTAGCAACACCCGTCCACGTCCCTCCCGCGTCGGTCACCGTAAGATGCTGTCCCCTAACATCTAGCCTACGCTCCCAGGCTGAAAAGATTGCACTCCTGTCCCGCGTGAGCCGCTCATACCAGTAGTCCAGAGCGGTGAAGAGAGCCGCGGCGAGCGCCTCCCGATCAACCAGCCGGCCACATTCAAGCTGTAGACTGGTCGCCGCGCCGGAGATTCCGGCGACGCGACCCACGTCAAAGTTTACATTCAATCCGGTACCCAGAATGACAAATCGCTGGCTCTCGGCCGTCGCGGTCTCGGCGAGAATTCCGCAGACCTTTCGTCCGTTGAGAAGCACATCGTTCGGCCACTTGAGCGTCGCCGTTAATTCAGATACCCGCTCGACGGTGTCGAGAATCGCCAGCGCGCCTAGCATCACGCTCTGCGCTAGCGGACACTGCTCCGGCCACGCCAAGGCAGTTGACAAGAGGAGACTACTCCCCGGTGGCGCGGCCCACGATCTGCCCTGGCGCCCACGCCCGGCTGTCTGGTAATCGGTGATAACCACGGTCCCGTGGCACCAACTGCCCTCGGGTAGATCTCGCAGGGCGCGATTGGTGGAATCTATCTCGACGAAGTAGTGAAGATCAGCGCCGATCGTGGATCCGTCCAGCAGCGAGGACAAACGCCCGACATTTAGCTGCTTGTCTACCATGTGTGTTTTCTAACTTTAGACATAAAAAAAGAGGGAGCGCCTGTTTGGCGCTCCCCCGTGTTACCTGCTGAAGACTGCCCGCACGCCCTGTGCTAGAGGGCGCTGGAGGTGTGTCAGTCGGCAGCCACCTCCGTGCAGGTCGTCCCTACGCTCGGGCAACAATGACTACTATCCATGCACATCACCTCCTTTTACTTACAGATAAGTAATATCAGATCGCCGGAGCACCTGTCAACGGTCAATTTGGCGCAGATGTGGATTTCTGGCTTCCTAAAGCCAAAAATACGCGTGCTATACTGTGCCGATTCGCGCCCGTCCCGTGTCCCGGAAAGGCATTGCATGCGCAGCCCGCTGTCCAGTCTCTTTGGCATGTTCTCCAAAGATCTGGGAATCGATCTCGGAACAGCCAATACCCTTGTCTTCGTGCGCGGTCGCGGCGTGGTCATATCCGAACCCTCGGTAGTAGCCATTGACAAGCGGACGAAGCGTGTGCTCGCCATCGGCGCCGAGGCCAAGAGAATGGTGGGGCGCACACCGGCGAACATCGTGGCTATCCGCCCGCTCAAGGACGGCGTCATCGCCGACTTTGAGATCGTGGAGAGCATGCTGCGCTACTTCATCAATCGAGTGCATGAGGAAGTCGCGCTCCTGCCGCGCCCGCGTGTGGTTGTCGGCATTCCCTCCGGTGTGACGGAAGTGGAGCGGCGAGCGGTATCGGATGCCGCGGTCAACGCGGGAGCGCGTGAAGCGTATCTTATCGAGGAACCAATGGCGGCGGCGATAGGGTCCGATCTGCCGATCACGGAGCCCAGTGGCAGCATGATTGTGGATATTGGTGGGGGCACCACTGAAGTTGCGGTCATCTCGCTCGGGGGAATTGTACTGAGTAAGTCGGTGCGCGTGGCCGGCGATGAGATCGATGACATGATCTTGCAGTTCGCCCGGCGCGAGCACGGGCTGCTCATCGGGGAAAGAACCGCGGAACAGACCAAACTCACCGCCGGCTCGGCCCACGATGAGGTAAAGGAAGTGAAAGTAATCCTCCGTGGACGCGATGTGGTGAGCGGGCTTCCAAAATCAGTGGAGGTCTCCAGCCGGCAGTTGCGGTACGCCATCGAGCCACCGGTCGCGCTCATTGTGGAAGCGGTCACCACAACGATTGAGGAGACTCCACCGGAGCTGATCGCCGACATCATGGACCAGGGGATCGTCCTGGCGGGAGGCGGCGCACTGCTCCAGGGACTGGATCGGCGTATCGCCGAGGAAACACGGATGCCGGTGTATATCGCCGACGATCCGCTTACCTGTGTAGTGCGCGGTACCGGTCGTTGCCTCGAGGATCTGGATACGCTGCGCAAAGTATTCGTCTCCCCCCAGGATGGGAGAGTGCCCCGGTAGCGAGGCAAGGCGGTTATGGTTGATTCACGCAACGGAAGGCGATTCGCCTTGCTGTTCATTGGCGCGGCGTTCCTTGTCCTCCTCCTAGGACGCTGGCTCGCTCCCGTCAATCATGCGGCAACTTCGGCAGCCGCGCCGTTTGTCGCAGTGATCAGCGCCGTGGCAAACCCGGTAAGCGACACGGTGTCCGGCGTTTTCGACGGTCCTCGTTTACGCAGCGAAATAAGTGCGCTCAAAGTGGAGAACGGGAAGCTAACCAAGCAAGTCATCGCCGACGCCATGGATCGCCGTGACAATGCGCTCTTCAAACAGATGTTGCATTTTCAGGACGACAACAGCCATTTTGACCTGCTGCGCGCGCGGTACATCGGCGCGGCGCCCAATGCACTCGACGCCTCGATCATGATCAATAAGGGGACGCGGGACGACGTACACCTGGGCATGACCGTCCTCGACCAGAACGGCTATTTGCTTGGCAAGATTAGCGACGCCGGGCCGCTCTACGCCCGCGTGCAGCTCCTGCTCTCGCCGAGCAGTTCCGTCGGCGTATACGTCACCCGATCGCACGCCGCGGGCTTGGCTGAAGGGCGGTACAACAGCCGCCCGGTACTTGATGTAGTACCCGTGAATGACAGCCTGCTGCCCGGAGATGTCATAGTTACTTCCGGTCAATACAACCTATTCCCTCGCGGTTTGTATGTTGGACGGGTTATCACCGTACAACACCGGAATGTGGCCCTCTTCCAAACGGCGGTCATTCAGCCGGCCGCCGACTTCAACGACCTGGAAATTGTTCAAGTGGTACGCAACTACACGCCCGCGGTCCCCGCCAGGTACATTCCGGCCCCATGAATCGTCGCAACTTACATCCCGGTCTCTTCACCGCCATTTGGCTTCTGCCCGTCGTCGCTCTGTTCCAGACAGGTGTTGCCGGCCACCTGATAATTCGCGGGGCGCTGCCCAGCTTGATGCTAATCGCGGTAGTCGACTGGGGTATTCTGCGTGGCCCGGATGAGGGCATGCTCTGGGGATTGCTCGGCGGCTTCTGCCTCGATTTGTTCTCCGGGTGGCCATTTGGGACCTGCACCGTGGCCATGGTGCTGGTTGCCAGCGCGGTGAGTTTGGGCGGCGGCACGTTCATTCGCACGCATGCATTGCTGCCCTTGGGTACCATCTTTATTGCCACGATTCTCTATTACCTGATAGCACTCTTTATCCTGGAGAGCACCCACCACACGGTTGATTGGATCGCCGCACTGAGTGGCGTGATACTTCCCATCGCGCTGTACAACGCGGTGCTCAATATCCCCGGCTACTGGGCGGTTCGCCGTCTGGAGAACCGCGTGTATCCCGTCCCGAGGGCAAACTGGTGAGAAAGAAAACTAAATTCCGGCTCCTGCGGACCAGCATCATTGCGATCTTCGCCATCCTTGCCGGGCGTCTATGGTACGTCCAGGTGGTGATGGGCAGCTATTATGCGGCCCAGGGCGATACCAGCAAGATCCGCCAGATTCCCGTGCCGGCGCTGCGCGGAATCATCTATGACAATACCGGCCGCAATCAACTCGTGTTCAACTCCGCCAGTTGGAGCGTGCAGGTAGTCCCCAACGGCATCCCGACCGCGCAAGCGCAAACTATTTACCACACACTGTCCCGGCTTCTCCACGGCGATCCATCCGTCAAGACCATAGCTCGAATCGTACGCTCGAACTTTTGGCGCCCGTATACCGGCGTTCCCCTCACGGACAATGCTGGTTTCACCCTCAAGGTGCCCGTTGATACCGCCATGATCATCAAGCAGCTCCACCCCGAATTGCCCGGTGTGCGCACGGAGCCGACCAGTGTGCGGTCGTATCTGACGGATGGCGGGCGCTTCTCCCTGGCGCACATGTTGGGCTACACTTTCGGCATCTCCGACTCGAACTGCGCTACCTACCATCATCTGTATCCAGTCGAGCGTGTGGACTGCACCGATCAGGCGGGCGCGACCGGTGTGGAAGCCACCCTCGATCCCTATCTCCATGGGGTGAATGGGCGCCAAATGGTGGAGGTGGATGCCGGCGAGCGGCCGGTGCGTGTCCTTCGGCCCGGCCACGAGATTCCTGGTGACAGCGTGGCGCTCACGATTAACTGGCCGCTGCAGCGTCAGGTGAGCGCCGATGTACAAACTGCCCTCAACCACTTAAATGGGCCGGCCTGGAACCAGAACGCTCCCGGCGCGGTAGCCATTCTTGAGGATGTGAATAGCGGGAAAATTCTTGCCA
>JBPCKK010000123.1:0-15050 GCA_051004335.1 Chloroflexota bacterium | reverse complement strand
GTCGAAAACGGGGCGGCCCCCGAGGGCCCGTGCCACACCGTCGTAGTAGCAAATGTTGAAGAGAAGACTGCACGCGAGGTCGCGGCGGCGAATAAACCTTGCGCGATTCAGCAGGAGGATCAAGGCGCTCAACACGGGGACGACAAAAGTCTCGACGGCCGCCCGCCCGGCCACTATAGTCACTACCAGCTGTACACCGGGGTGGCGCTGGCGAAATTCTTTAGCTAGCTGCTTCAAAATACGCGGGTCATGGGAGCGGGCCATAGTCACATCGGCCCGTCCATATGCCGAGGCTATTGGGAGCCATGCGGCGTACCTCCGGGAAACGAAGTGCCAGCCACGTGCGTGGGGTAAAAAGACAAAACGGAGGCCACGTTGATGCATCCGGAAGGCGAGCTCGACATCCTCCGCCCGGCGGAACTCAGGGTCAAACCAACCCGCGTCGACTATGTCGCGTTTACGCGCCGCTGCGTTCCCGGTGTAGAACTGTCGCCAGGTGCAATCCCACTTACCGGCCGCCATATCCGCATACTGACGGCAGAGCAAACGCTCCTCGTATTCCGCCCAAACGGTGAGGTGCGCATCGGGCGGAGGAAGCAGGGGACCGATGGTCACGATATCCTCCTGGCCTGCCCGCGCCGCTACGTGGCCAGCAATGAGTGCTGTATCCGGGATGACGTCATCATCCAGAAAGATGATAAGCGGAGCTTGAGCCTCGCGAACGCCCAGGTTTCGCGCCATCGCTGGTCCCTGGTTTTCCTGGTCAAGCACCCGCAACTCGAACGGGAGTGTTACCGCTACGTCTCGGCAGGCGTGCCCGGAACCATCGTCATCTCCGTCGCAGATGACGATGACTTCGAAGGCCGACGGGCTTATGGTCTGCTCGGCGAGAGCGGAGAGTACACGAAGCAACGATTCCTTGCGCCCATGTGTGGGGAGCACAACGCTGACCTGTAGGTCGTCAGTCACGCTGCTGCCCTCGCCGCCAATCCGGTCATGAGAGAGAGGATGCGTCGCGCATTCACAGCACTGTCATATTCCCGCTCGGCTACCTCGCGTCCGCGAGCGCCCATCGCGCGACGGAGCCGCGGATCCCCAGCCAGAGATTCGAGAGCGAGTCGAAGCTGAGTCACATCCCCCGGAGGCGCCAGGAGACCCGTCATGCCCTCACGCACTGCTTCACCCACGGCGCCAACGTCCGTTGAAACGACGGGCAGGCCGGCGGCCATTGCCTCTTGAATGGCAACAGGGAAGCAATCAGCAAGCGTAGGCAGAGCAAAGACATCGGCCGTCGCGAAGAGCTGCTTTAACAGATCGCTGTTGGGCGCCACGTCGTGATACACGAACACGTTTTGCCTGGGTTCAATGGCCGCCTTGGTGACCAGATGCAACTCGCAGGGAGTATTGAGAGCAGCGAAAGCCTGAAGCAATGTTTCTCCGCCTTTGCGTTCGAAATCCCCACCGACAAACAGGATGCGCATCGGACCCCCATCCGAACTCGGTGAGGAGTGGGGCCAGAGGCTGAGATTCACTCCCGGCGCAATGACATGCACGCGAGCGTCCTCAACGCCATAATCGCTGACGAGTGACTGTCGAGCCCAATCACACCAGGTGATAATGGCGGCCGCTGCACGTAGGGGCCGTACATTCATCCAGCGCTTAGCCGCTTCCGCCCTTCTGCCCCCGCGCTGATGACCATATGCCTGTCCCACGGCATCATAATTCATGGGAGTTGCATCCAGGGAGATAACCGAGGGCACGCGGCGCATCAGCCCCGCGCTGAGCAGCGTCGAAACCTGCGTGTGGAAGAAGAGGGCGTCGAAATGGCGGGAGGCGTTGTCTTCACGGAGCGCCCGCGCCGCGTGCCAACTGGCGCGCGCGGACCAGTTACCGACCAGAGGCGGCAATGCCTCAATGCGGGAGGCGGGTTCAAACGGTACGGGGAACCAGGTAGCGCGAATCGACGGATCGGAATCTACCGTCGCTCGTAAATTGCGGTAGTGAGTGACGTGGCCCAGAGTCTGTTCCATGACAAAGCCAAAGCGATGTTCACTTTCACTCATCGCTCCTCTCCGCCCTCTTCCTGACGCCGTTCGATGATCCGAGCCGGCACTCCAACAGCGGTAGCTCCAGCCGGGACGTCAGTCAGGACAACACTGTTGGCGCCGATAGTTGCGCCATCACCCACTGTGACAGCGCCCAGGATGCGGGCGCCGGCGCCGACGTACACGTTGTTGCCGATTCTCGGAAAGCGGAGTTCATTGCGCATTCCGATGGTGACACCAGATACAAGGGTCACGTTGCTCCCAAGCTGGCGCGCCATCACGACAGTGCCCACGGTGTGGGGCAAGTATAGGCCTCCTCCGATTGGCACATTGGGCACTATGTCCAACCCATGGAGGGTCACGTTTAACCGGTGTAGCATGCCGGGAAGGAGCGGGATGTGCCGGCGTGAGCAGAGTGCGCTCAGACGGAGCAGCGCGGTAGCGCGCAGCGGCAGATGTGTCCAGACGAGGCCCGCCCGCTCCAGAAGTGTTGCTCTCTTGCCGGGGTGGTGAATCCAGATGTCGGCCCAACGCTGCAGATCTTCAGCGAAGGTGCCGTGCGGCTGAACTGACGCCACAACGGGTACCGAAGGGGCGCCATGCGTTGACTCTGTTTCAGGGGTGTTCGACGGCAACATGACCTTACCTCATCGGGTGCGACTGTGGATTGCCGGCACCGGGATAGCCACTGCCTTGACGGGCATGGACGGTCGTGCCGGAGCGGGCAGGCGTCTTGTACGGCCTGAGGGGCCCGTCGCGGAACGAGATACCGACTCGTCGTCCTCTTTTGCCCACGTCGCGAGACGAGATATAAGCGCAAACAACACCCCAATAACGATAAGGTTGCGGTAATTCGTCCACTGCAGATCAAGGTATCCGAAGAAGACCTCCTGCACAATCATCAAGCAGATAAACACCGCCAACCCAGCCAGCGCTGGATCACGCAATCGACTCACAAGCGACGTGGCCTGTACCACGGCGGCGCCAAGGAGAAACCACAGGAGCAGAAAACCGATGGTGCCCATTCGCATCCACACCCAGAGAATGCTGTTGTGCGGAAGAATGTTCCAGAAAACGTAAATCTTGCTGATATTGGGGAGTGGATAGGGAGTTAACATTGGTTTCCCAAATCCGACTCCGATAATCGGACTCGTTTTCGCCGTTACCATGATATCGGCATCCTCAGACACGCGATACAGGTTTGAGCTAGCGTCGCGGGGGTCCGGATGGAAATTCGAGGCGACTGCACGGGCAGGCTCGGCCAGTGTCCCCGATTTATTCTGATAGGCGAGGTAGTACGGCGGAAACACAATCGCCAACACCACGAGTATCCAGACAATGGTCTTTCGCCGCTTCGGCTGCGCTACAAATGTGATCAGGAGCAGGGCGGCAAGAGCTACGAAAAAAGCAGCAATGGATGTCCGGCGGCGAGACGCGAGGTCGGCGATAAGAACAAACGGCAGTAAAAACAGAGCCGTCTGCTTGAGGCGGCGCGGGCCACCATAGAGGAATAAAACAATGGTAAGAGTAAGGAAAGCGTTGAATAAGAAGGCTTGTTCATGGGGGAAGAGATAGGCCCCGCCCACCCCCGTGCCGTGCAGTTGCGTGAAGTAGATTATCGTTCCCTCGATGCCGCGAAAGCCGGTGGCGAGGACCAGAATCCATAGCAAGATATCGACCGGAGAACGCGTTTTCACCAAATTACATGTGAGGACGTAGGCCGCCAGCATGTACACCTGCGCGCGCACCTCCCAGAGGGAAGTTGTAATATTGCCGCCGGTTGCTATGCCGTGGACCTCACCCACGAGAATCATAAGCATGTAGAGGCCGAGCGGCAGCATGAGAGAACCCTTGTTGAAGTGGAACTCTCGCCGCGCAATGGCCTTCAGCACCCAGATGAGAAGTGCGACGACTATGAAAACTTCCGCGATGCTAAAGACCAGGCGCACCGGAGTCCAGGAACTTATGTCTTCGAAGAATGGGAGATACGAGCCGAGGAAGTCGGTGTAGAACGATGGAGAGGCCTCGGCTTGGAGCAGAACGGCGGCGCCAAAGAGGACATAGACGCCGCGTGCCGGCGCCCGCCATATCCACACGAGAATGGCGCAGGTGAGAATGACGCCGCATAAGCCCGCTGTGAGCAAGGGCGGAAGCACGGAGTCTCCGAGGAGAAAGGGAAACAGGGCGAGAGCGGTAATAGCCAGCAGGCCGATCCCGTACGCCACGGAGCGGGCTTGCCCCCGCTTCTGCAAGTCCTGAACTCCCAGTCCAGCCGGCCTCGCCACCGAAGTGGCACCAGTACTAGAGGGAATAGTACGCATAGGAGACGTACAACACCGTGAAGGCGCCCATGGCAACGTAGGCGAACCGACCCAGACGTTGACGTGCGAGGCCAAGAACTATAAAGGAAAAGAGAAGGGCAATCAGAGAGTTCATCGTCAACCGACCCGCTTCAAAGTTTGCGTCCCGACGCCCGAGGGCCGGTAGGAGCGGAAGCCCCATTGAAGACCACGCCTCGTGGGCAAGACACATCAAGGCGCGCCGCGGCTTCACGCACCATTTCGATCGGGGTCACACCGGCGCGCACCACCAGTAGCACTGCATCGGCAAGTGATGCCGCGAGGGATGTATAGCTGTAGGCGAGAATTGGCGGCAGATCCAGGATGACAGCTCCCCGGCGCGCCACTGTCTGCTCGAACGGATTGTGACCGGGTAGGCGGCACAGCAGGCCAATGCCATCCTCGCCGCAAGCGCCTGCCGGTACCACGAATAAATTGTCCGCTACACGATGGGTAATGTCTTCCACTGGGTGCTCGCTTCCGCGCAGCACGTCGAACAGACCGGGGCTTGCCGGCAACCCAAAGAGCGTTGCCAGGGTAGGATGTTCTCCATCAAGTTCCACCAGTGTGACTGGACCAGCGAGATCGCCGGCCAGCGTGTGGGCCAGGCCGAGCGCAACCATGGTTCGGCACTCGCCCCTGATGGCGCTCGTGACCCCGACAATTGGGTGGCCGTCTGGCGGCAAGTCCAGGGCCACGAACATCTGCCGAAACGACTCTGGTGGCAGCACTGTATCGGGAAACGGCGATGCGTCCTGGACGGACTTTTCGCGGTTACCACGCAGCATGCGGGGTTTCATGGGCGATTCTCGATTCCCGACAATAGCCATCGACTAACCTGCCTTTTCCGCGCTCTTTGACGGCGCAGCCGGTACCACGGCTTTGGCCTGCCGTGCCTGTCGGGGCGCTTTGGTGCGCAGTCCACGGTTATGGGGAACGACTGCGAGCACGGGAAGATTGAGCAACATCGGTACCTCGTCCGCAAAGTGTAAGGTTTGATCCATTGCCGTTCTAGCTACCAGGAACCCGAGGCCAAGTAGCAGCCCAAGTAATACCCCGATGCCAAGCGGCAGAATCTGCGCCTTTTTCGATGTAGCGCTTGCCGCTGCCGAAGGCTTATCGACTACCCGGAATGCACCGCTGAGAGCGCTTGCGCCGCTCAGGGTTGCAATCTGCTGCTGATATCCCTTTACACTCGATTGATTCGATTGCACGGCCTGGGTCAGAGCCTGCAAGTGGGGATCGGCCAGTTCCTGACTGGGTACATCCTGCGGCGTGAGTTGATGCTTCGTCAAATATGCACTGAGATGGGTGGATGCGGTTGCCAGTTGGGACCGTGTCTGCTTTAACTGCGCCTCGAGAGCAGTCTTGTTCTTCAATAGACCTTGCTGGTAATATCCGGAAATGTGGTGCGCCGCTTCCCTGAGAACGCTGCGCAGGAGTTGCTTTCCCGCGGCGCCCGCTGTCGTTTGGTAGGTGAGTGTAACAAGGTTCGCTCCCCCACTCTGTGCTTGCACCTGCTTGCTCAGGTCGGCCTGCACAAGGTCTTTGGCGTTTGGACGATGGGCCAACGGCCGCCAATAGAGGGGAGCGGCCCGAGCGGCGCTCAGATCGAAGGAGGACGTGCGCAGCAATTCGGTGAAGTAACTACTGACAGTTCCTGACGCCGTAATGTACGGATTCCCGTTTCCGACGAGCCTGGCCGATGTTTGATCGACCCAGATATTGGCGGTCACTGCCTGTTTGGTTGGCTGGGATCGCGCCCAGAGGACGGATGCGATTGGTAGCACTAGGATAGGAACCAGGACGATGAACCATAACCGCTGGAACGTGTCGAGGTAGCGTCTCACAGGACCTCACTATTCTTGTATTCCGACAACTCATAAGATTCAGACAATCCTACGTGGTACCGCCTCTCAGGTGTAGATGCATTTGTATTTGGGGCGTAATTGCGCATAGCGCGGCCTTGCAAGAGAAAAGAATTCAGTTATCGTTCATCTCCACGCTGTCAGAGAATAGACTGGCCCTGAACGCACTCCCGGTTCGTGCGCCATCGGACGGGTCAGGTCGTTTAGACCGAAGAGAGCACCAGAGGGGGGCGGTATCCAACCTCTGGTGCTCTCCGTTCCTTCGGCGCACGGACGCCGGGACCGGTAGTTATCCCCCGACGGAGAAGCTACCCGCGGTATTGTCCCAGGCGAGCAGAGAACTCCAGCCGGGGGCAAAGAGGCCGATCTTGTAATGGTATTCGCCGCTTGGCGCTCCGCCTTTTAGCGTGAAGTCGTGCGTAACGGTCACCGGCGTATTAGCGGTGAGCGTTACGGTGCTCGCGTTCTGGAAAGCCTTCTTACCGTTGCTGTTGTAGACCTCGAGATCGAGGACCGCCGGTCCAATATCCTGGTTGCTCTTCGCGACCGCGGTCAGTGTTTCCGTTCCGGCAGCCGCTACATGCGGGCTGGAGATGCTTCCGCTGACGGCAAATTTGGCGGGAGGCGCGGGCCGAGCCTTGGGGATAGCCCGCCATGTCAGATTGCGAGCCGATGTTACACCGTCGAGATCTAGAACCACTGCGCTGAATGCGGGCACCGTGTATGTCACGGTTCGGCCGTGGACAGTGCCGAGCGCGGCTGGCCCAGGCAGTGTTTCCTGGGGAGAGGGATCGACCCGACCGTCATACCGAGCGCTCAGGTCACTGATGCTGTTTGTTGAACCCTGGAGGGTGTACACCTTCAAATGGTGGCCCTTCGGAGTTGCGTGTTGAAACTCAACGGTGACTCGCCGAGCGTTATTCATCTTGTTGATCGCCAACACCTGCAACGATCCGTTCTTTCCGCGGGTTGCGTACGAACTCATGACCGCGGCGGCATCGTCGCTCTGCTGCGTGGCCAGCATGTCTCTCGACATATGTCGCCACAGAGCCATTGCGTAGTAGGTAGGCGTGGGAGAATCGACCGGGCGCTTTTCCCCTAACCCGTACAGCAGACCCCATCCGGACGCCCCGTGCAGGGCGAAATAGTCTTCCCCGGCGACGCCGGAGAGCGCCAGAGCGCCCGTCATATCCGCTATTGCCAGGTCGTGCCCCAGCGTGGGCGTGAACGTATTGTGGAAGTCGCTGTGGCCCAAATTCCACTCGGTAAGATACACGGGCAGCGCCCGGGTGTCGTTAGCATGGATCATCTTTTTAATGGCATACCAGGGCCCTTGGCGCGAAAGCCAACGCTGGGGAATGCCCTTGGAGTCGTACCAGGAGGAGCCTGAATAGTAGTGCAACGACACGCCGTCAACCTGGCCGGTTCCCGTGCGATTTCCCGTGCCATGCAAGAACGTGGCTAGCTCTGACCAAGCCCACCAGTAGTATGCGTTGGCCGCCGCCGGGCCAAGAACACGTATGTGTGAGTCTACGGCGTGCATCGCCCGCGCCTGCGCATTGAATTGATCGATGTACTGGGCGTAATGAGGATCGTTCTTGCCGTGCAGCAGCTTGACATCTTCCTCATTGCCCACCTCCATGTCGGCTGGGATGTTTTGGGCCTTGGCGTATGCGACCCACGCCGCCGCGTTTTGAGGAGAGTCAACCGCGTATGACTGACCGGGCGGATTTGGCATAGGCTGCTTACGCTGCGTGGGGTAGCTTGTCTGATAGAGGACCCGCTTTCCTCCGAAGCTCTTTGTCCACTCCCATACTTGACTTGGGCTTGTGCTGGTCCAGTGCTTGTAGTACGGATCCTGCCAATCGTAATAGTCACCGGGAACACCGCCGGGAAAGCGCACCGTGCGGATGGGAGTTTGTGCCAGGGCCCGCGCGGATGCCGCGCTTCCCTGCGCCTTGTCCCACAGAGCCACATAGTTGATTCCGAAAAAGTCCGCTGGGATAACCCGTTTCACTGCCTTCGGATTCACCAGGATCGTGTTTCCAGATGGCGACGGCGCAGCCGTGAGCGGCGCGGAACCGGAGGCGGTTCTATGTTGCCACGCGGTCGTCAGACCCGCCGTGACCAACGCTACCGCGCCGGCTACACCGATCAACGTTGAACGTAGAGCCGGGTTGGATTGTCTCATTGTTACTGTTACCGCCATCTTTGTACCTACCATTCGTTGTGTATTGGACCCGCTGGAACACTCTGCATTCACTACCGCTCTTCCGGGCGGAATGGCTCTGCGTAAGTCCTCACGCCTCTGTACGGCATGGAATACTATGAGGGGCGCGGCGCGCGAAACCAATCATCTATTACTATGCAGCCGACCTGCAGGCCAGCCCGCGGCCATTGATTCATCATGCAGCTTAGCAGAGGCGCCGCGTGAGGGGATGATGCATATGCGTGTTGAGACTTGCCGCCATGTGGGTGAGAGTCCACGTATCTGCTCAGTGGGGAGTCAGTGAAAGTGAAAGCGCCGAGCGTGATAGGGCCCGTGTCCGCCACAGATGACGTAGGTAAAATTCTCGTGATCGCCTACGGGCACACTGCCGATACTCTGCCGGCCGGCCCGTGTCTCGCTGCCCTGCGTGCCATGTACCCGACGGCTCGCCTGCACATGTTGGTGGTACAGGAAGTTGCGGATTTATGGCGCGCGTGTCCCTATGTTGACGAGGTACGTGTTCTTCGAGATTTCCGCTGGAAAGGGACACGATTTTCGCGGCCGGAGCAACTACTCCGCCTCGCTCAGCTTACCGCGCAGCTGCGTGGGCGATATGACATGGTTATCGCTTTACACGCTCGATCCTCGTTTCTCACGCGGCTTACGTATCTCTCCGGGGCGCGCTATCGTGCCGGGTATCGAGACAACCATCCAAGCCACTGGCTCACGCACGAAGCTGAGCAGTACGATGAAATAGTGCCTTTCCGCGAGGAAAACCGACGGGTGCTTGCCGCCCTCGGCATAACAGTCACGCAGCGGCGCCTC
Organism: Chloroflexota bacterium; assembly: GCA_051004335.1. Taxonomy (GTDB): domain Bacteria; phylum Chloroflexota; class UBA5177; order UBA5177; family UBA5177; genus CAVSUG01. The sequence goes on along the minus strand of JBPCKK010000123.1, from coordinate 5,764 downwards.
GAAATCTGGTCAACCCCGGAGGCAGAGACCGAAGCGCAACGGGTGCTATCGCCTGCTCCGCCCGGGCAGCTCCGCGTCGCAATCCACCCAGGCTCCCACTGGGCGTGTCAGCGCTGGCACAACGAGAGGTGGGCGGAGGTGGCCGATGGTTTAGTGGAGGCGTACGGCGCACATATCATCATTACGGGCAGCGCTGACGAATCGGTGTGGGCCGAGGAAATCGCCGAGCGGATGCACACTCGGCCGATTATCGCGACCGGCGCCACGTCGATCCTCGGCTTTGCCGAAGTGATCCGGCAATGTGACGCATTGATCTGTGTCAACAGTGCGGCGTCTCAGGTTGGGCTGGCGGTACAAACGCCCGTCATCAACCTGGTAGGGCTTGAACCGCTAACCTGGACGCAGGCTGAGCGCGGGGAAAACATGACGGTTGTGCGCGAGTGTAGCGCGTCCTCAACCTCCTGGTGTCCCTTGGGGATTTGGGGAAAGGTGAGTCAGTGCCAGCGCGAGGACCACGTAGGTCTAGCCGGCCTGGATGGCATTCAACCTCACCATGTTCTCGCGGCCGCGCAACGGTTGCGCCCCGTCGGCACACCCTGACATTGAACTGGTAGGGGCCGGCCCGCCGCCCGCCCGGGTCTCCCCGATAGTTCAGCGACTTGCTCGGGAGATTCAGGATGTGCGGGGTGCGAAAGATGGTGCCCTCCGCGCTCCAGTTCCCCTCAAGGCCAGGCACTCTGGTAGGGGTGATCTGCGTTCACCCGCGGCGCCCCTCTCTGGGTGTCCTTCCCGCCCTTTCAGCTCACGATAGTTCTGGGCAGGCTTTCACCCGGTACCGTTGAGTCGGTCGCGGCGCGCTCTGCCACGCTTCCACCGATACGGACAGGTAGCGCGGCTTGCGAACTGCCCACACTGGATCGCACCATAAGACGTACAAATACCGGAAGGTCCTGCATGAAATAGCGCTTCCATAGGCGCCCTGGCTCCATACGAAAGCGGTGAAGCCACTCCATCCCAGATCGTTGCATCCACATGGGAGCGCGACTTACCCGCCCGGCCAGCATATCAAATGACCCGCCCACTCCCACGCAGACAGGAACATTGAGTTCCGCCATGTGCTCCCGAATCCACCAATCTTGGCGAGGGGCGCCAAAGGCGACGAGGAGCATGTCCGGCCGGGCCGCGTGAATCCGAGCCAGGATCTCGTCCTTGTGCTCAACCCCGGAGGACGGCGGCGAATAGGTGCCGGCAATCTGTAAATCCGGATAGCGCTCTCGCAGGATTGCCGCGGCCGTATCGGCGACGCCCGGCGCGGCCCCCAGTAAAAACATGCGGTAGCCTCGCTGAGCAGCCAAGCCGGCACACTCGCAGACGAGATCTATCCCGGCCACACGTTCGGGGAGAGGTTCTCCCACCAAACGGGATGCCCGGACCAGCGGCATACCGTCCGCCACTGCCATATCCGCCGAATTCATTAGTTTTCGGAAGGACGTATCCTTCACGCCGAGGCGGAGGAAGTCGAGGTTGACCGTGATGATCTGGTGTGGCCGGCCAGAGCGAACGAATGTATCGATTCGCTCAACCGCCTCCTCGATATCGACGTTGTCAATATCGGTATGCAAAAGATTAACCCGTGCACGCACGCCGTCCATCGCCGTCTCCCTTTGTCTTTCCGCCTTATGATCTCGGAACCCAACATCCCGAGATAATCCGCCCGCAACAACTAAACGTCACTGTGAAGCTGTTGGGATTACCTTAAGACGTTAGAGGGTCAAAGTCAATACTTTCTTTGGGTATATCGGCCCCCTCGCGTATGGCACCTGATATAGTGATCCATGATCGATGCGCTGCTCTATCAGGCCGTCAAGCACTTGACTACCTTCGACGCTCTTCTTGCCTTGGTAGTGATACTCACCTTGCTTGGCCACCGCCGGCAGTCTCTCGTCGTGTGGTGGGGCATTTCCGCCGCGCTCACCGTCATCTTCAGCCTTGTTTTCTCGCGTCTGGGCAGCGCATTGTATGTCGACCACCGCACCTATACGGCAGTCCACTTTGGGCCGCTTGCTCCGCTTTCTCCACTGTTCCCCCACTCGGCGCACAACAGTTTTCCCTCGGGCCACAGCGTGCTGACTGCACTCATCGTGGCCATCGTGTTCCTGCTAAACCGTCGCTGGGCGATTCCCTTTGTTGTGCTCGGTTTGCTGGACGATTGGGTCCGGGTGGGACTCAGTGCGCACCGTGCCATCGATATTGGCGGCGGCTGGGTGTTTGTTGCGATCGCCACGGCTCTCGCCATCCCGACAGGCGCTGTGATCGCCGCTGTGCTGTTGCCCCTGGCCTCCACGGCCGGGCCGGCGTCCATGCGGGGGTTGCGTCAACTCTCGCGACTCGGACATGCTTGCGTATTTGGGTTGAGTGCGCGAGGGTCGCGCGCCCGCGCGCGAGCCCGCGCGAACCAAAGATGACGAGCATCCACCCTCCGGTGGGCGGACCCACGACGTTGCGTCATGAAGACGCGGTATTCCGACTATGTCATTCCCCACGCCCGGCGATTCACGGACAAGTTCGCGCCCGCGGCAAGCCCCAGGACACGAACCGTTGCCCCACCACGAGCACGGTGCTGTAGGGACGTTGCTCCTGTCTGCGTCAGCCTTCGCTGCTCCCTGCCTATGATGTCCTCCTCCGTGCAATTACCGGCTGGTCTGACTGCTTGACATTGCCGCATATAAATTGTACGGTAAGCAAGTGAGTGGTTCAGCGGCGGGTGACAAAGGGGAAGCAGCATGAGACAGTGGATAACACGTAAAAATCGCCGGTCGAAGATTGGTTGCTCCGACCGTTCTCTGTCGAGACGCGCTCACTTCCGACGCCGGCATGTGATTGCTTTAGCGCTGCTTATCGCACTCATTTCTCTCGGACTACTCGCGCCAGCAACCTCAGTTGCTGCTGCCGGGATCGCGCCCGTACCACCAGTGAGGCAGCCGGGGGTCCGGCACACTCATGTAGCGTTGACGGTGTCGCCGGCGGCTGGTCCCGTCGGTTCAGCTATCACCGTCACTTCGCACGGCGTGTGGCCCGTCGGGTCTTCAGTGATTGTTGCACTGCTCGGCCGTTCTGGAGTTGGGCACCCGTACCTACTAGGGCGCGCAACTGTCGATAGTTCAGGTAATTGGTCGCTTTCCGGTATAGTTCCGGGCCAGTACGCGGTTGCACTGGAGGGCGACTCCGGTGGACCGCCGAGCGTCACTTATTTTATCCGTCCGGGTGTCCTCACCGTTCGGGCCGCGGTGATTGGTCCGGACGGAGGCTACGATGCGGACTCGGTAGCACCTGGCGTTTTTCGAGTGACATCCGGGAACCGAGAAATGGGCGCCGCCGTTGTGGGTGGCCGCTCTTCCGGCGCGCAACCGCGGCTGGACAGTGGCGCCGCGGGGAGCCGGGATGGTGGAATTTTCCCCGGTGCATCCCTTTCGACATGGCTCTTGTTCTTGTGTTTGCTGCTTGCGCTGGGCGGCTTGGTCGCCGGCGGTTGGGGCGGATGGTTCCGCACTGCCTCGATGCACCTTGGAGCCCGTCGATTTCGACTTCGCCTGTCCGGCCGCCGTACTGTGCTTCTGGCCATTGTGCTTGGCCTGGCGGGAACATCGCTCGGACCTATGCGCTTCGCTCAGGCCCAAACCACCCTCTTTTCGGATAACTTCGAGTCGGATACTCTGGGAAGCTTCCCGGCGGGGTGGACCGGCGCTGGAGGCACGTGGGCTGTGGCACAGGATGGTTCTCAGGTGGCACAGCAGACCGCCACGGCTTCGGCGGTCTACGAGCTGACCGCGGGAAGTTCGGCTTGGACGGACTATACCATCACTGCTCAGGTGAAGCCGATGATGAGTTCTTCCGCCAATTTCGGCATCACCGGCCGGCGTCAAGATGCCAATGACAGCTACCACTTATTATTCAAGAACGCAAATCAGTGGTATCTGGGCAAGCATGTCAAGGGCACTTGGTACGGCCTTGCATCGGGAAAGTTCGCCTATAGCGCCAATACATGGTACACGCTGACGCTCTCCTTCACCGGATCCACCATCACCGCCGGAGTCAATACGACTACCCTTGCCACCGTCACGGACCGAACATATAGTAGCGGTGGTATCAGCCTGCGCGTCAGCGGTCCCGCTGAGTATGACAACGTATCCGTGACCACGAGTGCGCCAAGCCCGACCTCCACACCGATGGCAACCAACACACCGGTCTCGACGGCAACGAGCACGCCAACATCGACGCCAATTCCGCCAACCAGCACCCCGACCGCTACCAGTACGTCGATACCGACCAACACACCGGTGCCCACCACCACAAATACGCCAGAACCGACAGCGACGGCCACGAACACACCGTTAGCCACCGACACATCAGTGCCCACTGTCACCGACACATCAGTGCCCACTGTCACCGATACGCCTGTACCGACAGCAACGGACACGAGCACGCCTTCGGTCACTGACACACCGACCGATACTAGTACGTCGACAGCGACCGACACGCCAGTTCCCACTGCCACGAACACATCTGTACCGACGCCGATCGACACACCAGTGCCCACTGTCACCGATACGCCTGTGCCGACAGCAACGGACACGAGCACGCCTTCGGTCACTGACACACCGACAGCGTCCGCTACCAGCACAACACAGCCCACGGACACAGCGACGGCCACGAGCACCGCATCGGTTACCGATACTCCGACGGCGTCCGCTACCAGTACGGTTTCGCCTGCTTCATCCACGCCGGGATCAATCAGTGGAGTTATTACGGATGCGTCAAGCGGCGTGGGATTGCAGAACGTACAAGTGACGAGCAATACCGGCGGCTACATGGCGGTCACCGATCAGTACGGTAATTACACGATGGCGAGCGTCGCCCCCGGAACGTACAACGTGACCGCAACAGCGGCCGGCTACAACAGCAACTTTGATGGTGGCGTCGTGGTCAGCTCCGGCGTCTCGACCACTGCGTCTCTCGCTCTCGCCACAACCCCGTTAGCTGTATCCATGGATACATATAATCGGTACGATCAGCAGGGGTGGGGAACATCCTCCGATGGGAACACCTGGAACGCGGACTTCAATATCTACCCGCTGGGGAGTGAAAGTATCGCGAGCACGCAAGGCTTTGTGGATACGTATACCGGACAGACCGATCTTGATAACTGGATGGGCGCCGCCTATCCCGATCAGGAAGTCTCCGCCGACTTTAGTTACAGCGCGGTCGGTCAGGATAGCTATCTCCACGGTCCTCGCCTGCTGGCCCGGGTCAATGGCCCTCACCAGTACATCGACTTCGCCGTCAACGTGACCAACCACACACTCGCTCTGTGGACCAACAACCATGAGTCCTGGAAGCGGATCAGTTCACTCGTGGGAGTGAGCGCCTTCGCCGCGAACACGCTGTATCACACCAAGTTGGATGTTGTGGGAACATCGGTCTACGCCAAGGTCTGGCCCGCCTCATCCGCGGAGCCTGCCTGGCAGGTCCAAGCAAGTCAGAGCACACTGCCCGCGGCTGGCGCGGGCGGCGTACGGACAACCTACGCCTATATTAACTGGCAGAACTTCAAGGACTCGTCCCTGACCTCCGTCGCCGGCGTCGTAACTGACCTATCCGGTATGCCCATTGCCGGAGCGACGGTGAGCACTGGGACCGGGTTCACGACGACGACCAACAGTTCGGGCGCGTATGTCCTGCCAGTGCGTGCCGGAAACTACACAGT
>JBPCKK010000122.1:0-3804 GCA_051004335.1 Chloroflexota bacterium | reverse complement strand
GGACCACTCGGGTCGCACAGGACATCTTTTCCCAGTTGCTCGTCGGCACGCGTGGCTCCCTGATCGTCGGATTCGGCGCGGGCTTTTTCACCACGCTGATCGCGGTCATCGTGGGGCTCACGGCGGGTTATCTCGGCGGGTGGGTCGACGACGTGCTGTCGGTCGTGGCCAACGTCTTTCTGACACTCCCCTTTATCCCCATCATGATTGTGGTGGCAAGCTACGCCGCCGCCTTCAATGTCAAGGGTTCGCTGATCTTGATTGCCGTGCTCACTCTAACGGGCTGGGCGTGGGGCGCCCGGGTCAAGCGATCGCAGGTGCTCACCCTGCGCGACAAGGACTTCGTCATGGCCGCGCGAGTGGCCGGTGAGCGCTGGTGGCGCATCGTCTTCGTCGAGATTGTGCCGAACATGCTGTCGCTTATCGCCGCCAGCTTCCTCTTCTCGACCGTGTACGCAATTCTCGGCGAGGCTGCTCTTGAGTTCATTGGCCTGGGCGATCCCAATTCGGTGACCAGGGGCATCATACTGAACCAGGCCGAAACCAACTCCGCACTGCTCACCGGCGCCTGGTTCTGGTTCATCCCACCGGGACTTTGTATCGGCGTCTTCGCGCTGGGCTTGACGCTGGTGAACTACGCGATCGACGAAATTACCAACCCCAAGCTGCGCGTGCAAAAAGTTCCCGCCACCGGCGCGATTCTCCCTCCCTCCACCGAAGCACAGGGCACACCAACAACCGGGACGAGGACCGATGCCAGCGTTACTTGACGTTCAGGACCTGAGCGTCGACTACTTGACGCCCACCAGGCGGGTACACGCTGTCGACCACGTGTCCTTCAGTATTCAGCCGGGCGAGATTGTCGGCCTGGCCGGTGAGTCGGGCTGCGGCAAAAGCACAGCGGCCCACGCGGTGCTCCGCATCTTGCGCGCTCCCGCCGCGATTGTCGGTGGCCGTGTCCTATTCAAGGGGACGGATCTGGTACCCCTCAACGCAAAGGAGCTGCGCCAGTACCGCTGGCGGCACATCTCACTGGTGTTCCAGAGCGCGATGAACGCGCTCAATCCGGTGCTGAGTGTCGGCGCTCAGTTCGTTGACATGATCCAGGCGCACGAGAAGGTAGACAAGAGTGCAGCCATGAAGCGGGCCGGTGATCTGTTGGAACTCGTGGGAATCGATCGAGCACGAGTGAATGGCTTCCCGCACGAGTTGTCCGGGGGCATGCGTCAGCGTGTGGTCATCGCCATGGCGCTTGCGCTGCAGCCCGATCTCATCGTCATGGATGAACCGACGACGGCGCTCGATGTGGTGGTCCAGCGGCAGATCCTTCAGGAGATCGGCAAACTGCAGAAGGAGCTTCAGTTTGCTGTCCTGTTCATCACCCATGATCTCTCCCTGCTCATCGAGTTCAGCAACCGCATCGCCATCATGTACGCCGGCGAGATCGTGGAGTTCACCTCGTCATCGACCCTGCTACACAATCCCAAGCATCCGTATACTGTGGGGCTCTTGAACTCCTTTCCGCCGCTCAGCGGCGAGAGAAAGATAGTTCGCGGTATCCCCGGCTCTCCCCCTGATCTGGGCAATCCACCGTCGGGCTGCAGGTTTCATCCGCGCTGCTCGCACTGCACGCCGGACAATCCGAGCCTGTACGCTCTGCAAACGCAGGTCAAGCCACTTCTCAAGGACATTGAACCGGGGCACCTTGTGGCCTGCCACTTGTATGGAGATGACTATGACCACTGAGCTTGTCGAACGAGAAAGAGTGGGCACGGCTCCGATCCTCGAAGTTCAGGGCCTGACCAAGCACTTCCCGGCCGGTGGATCGATCCTGCCCGGCGGCCACCAGAGTATGATTCATGCGCTGGACGATGTAAGCTTTTCTCTCCGCCCAGGCCGTGTGACCGCGTTGGTCGGGGAGAGTGGAAGTGGCAAGAGCACCGTTGCACGGTTACTCGCGCGGCTCTACACGCCAACCAGTGGCCGCATCCTCTTCCACGGCGCGGATGTTTCCGCTCTGCGCAGCCACCGGGACGAGCTGCGGTACCGGGCCCAGGTGCAGATGATCTTTCAGGATCCCTTCGGCTCGCTCAATCCCGTCAAGCGGGTGGAGCACGATATTGCCCGCCCTCTGCAAATTCACTCAGTTGTGCCGCGACGCCAGGTTCGCGAGCGTGTCATGGAGTTGCTCAATACGGTAGGTTTGGTGCCACCCGCCGAAGTGGCGCGCAAGTACCCCCATGAGTTATCCGGCGGTCAACGCCAACGCGTCAATATCGCGCGAGCCTTGGCGGTTGAGCCGGACGTCATCCTGGCCGACGAGCCAGTCTCCATGCTCGACGTCTCGATCCGCATGGGCATTCTGAACCTGATGCTAGACCTCAAGGCCAAGAAGAACCTTGCCTTCTTGTACATAACGCACGATATCGCCAGTGCGCGGTACGTGGCGGATGAGATCCTGGTGATGTACGCCGGCCAGGTGGTCGAGCAAGGGCCGACCGATGCAGTGCTGCAGACGCCGCTGCATCCCTACACCCGACTCCTACTGTCCGCCGTGCCCAACCCGGAACGCGGATTCTCCAACGCGCAGCCCATGGCACGGGGCGAGGCGCCCACGATCATCGATCCCAAACCCATGTGCCGTTTCGCGCCGCGTTGTCCCGTGGCGGTTGACGCGAGCCATTGCATAACCCCTGAGCTGGTGGAAGTAGAGCCCGATCACTGGGTGCGCTGCCACCTCTATCCACAACCAACCAGATCGACGTGAGGTCATGATGCAAGAAGCACGAGCAGAGCGATTCCCCGCCGAGTTTGTCTGGGGCGCCGCGACGGCGGCGTACCAGGTTGAGGGCGCGGCGCACGAGGATGGCCGAGGAGAGAGTATTTGGGATCGCTTCAGCAGTATTCCCGGCAAGGTGCGCAATGGCGAGACCGGCGAGATCGCCTGCGATCATTACCACCGCTACCTTGAGGATGTGGCGCTGATGCGCGACCTGGGGCTCGATGCGTACCGCTTTTCCATAGCCTGGCCGCGCATCATACCGGGGGGACGAGGGCAGGTCAACGACAAGGGTCTCGACTTTTACGACCGCCTGACCGATGAGTTGCTGAACAATGGGATCGAGCCTTTCGTCACCCTCTACCACTGGGATCTGCCCCAGGCTCTGGAGGATGAGGGCGGATGGACGAAACGGGCCACTGCGGATGCCTTTGCCGACTACACCGAAGTCGTCGTGCGCCGTCTCGGCGATCGGGTGAGCCACTGGATCACACTGAACGAGCCGTGGGTAGTGGCCTGGCCGGGCTACGCCATGAGCGTGCTGGCGCCCGGACGCGACGGCGGCGAGCGCGCCGCGCTCCAGGCTATCCATGTACAGCTCCTGGCACACGGCAAGGGCATGGAGGTCATTCGAGGCGTGGCTCCCCAGGCACAGGCGGGAATTACCCTCAATCTCACGCCAATATACGGGGCATCGGACGCAGAGGAGGATGTGAGGAGCGCGCGATACACTGACGGTCGCGAAAACCGGTGGTTCCTCGATGCCGTTTTCAAGGGCCGCTACCCCGACGACATGCTCGATCTCTGGCATGAGCATGTTCCGCCTATCGAGGACGGTGACATGGACACAATTTCCGTGCCTGTTGACTTCCTGGGCATCAACAACTACAGCCGCGGTGTGGTACGCGCCGACCCGAGCGGCCAGAACAAGCTGGGTCTCGACGTTCGGCCCGAGAACGCCAAGTTCACGGACACCGGCTGGGAAATCTATCCGGAGGGCATCTTCGACCTACTGGAGCGTGTCC
>JBPCKK010000121.1:0-6686 GCA_051004335.1 Chloroflexota bacterium | reverse complement strand
GCTTTATGGAGATATCCCTCGATGCCCGGATCTGCGGAGAATGTCGACTTTCCGTTCATCCCACAAGTGCTCTCCGGCGGCACGGCCGATGTCTATTTTGTCCGCGCCCGTGAGGTTCTCTCCGCATTAGACTTGAACCCTCACGTCAGCGTGGAAATCTTTCCGGGGCGCGATGGTCTCTGCTGCGGCGTGCGCCAGATCCAACAATTGCTGACGGCTGCGGAGTTTCCCGGCGAACTGTGGGCGCTAAACGAAGCAGACGCCATGGCGAGCAGCGAACCGGCCATGCAGATTAAAGGGCCGTACCGCGCCTTCGGTATCTATGAGACGGCGATTTTGGGCACGTTGGCCTCCTCTTCGGGCTGGTGCACCGCCGCCCGCACGGTGGTTGATGCCGCGGAGGACATTCCCGTGGTGAGCTTCGGCGCCCGGCACGTCCATCCCAATGTCGCCGGCATCATGGATTATGCGAGCGTCGTCGGGGGATGTATCACCTGTTCGACGTCGCTTGGCGCCGCACTGGCCGGGACGGATGCATCGGGTACGATGCCCCACGCGCTCACGCTGATCGTGGGAGACACCGTACGCACAGCGGAAGCCTTTGATCAGATTATCGACCCGGAAGTCCCGCGGATCGTCCTGGTGGACACGTTTCAAGATGAAGCAGTGGAGAGCGTGCGCGTCGCCAGGAAACTGGGCGATGCGCTGCAAGGAGTGCGCCTGGACACACCGCAAGAGCGCGGAGGGGTTACGCCCGAGCTCGTCAAAGAGGTACGCGCGCGCCTGGACCTGGCGGGGTACCAGCATGTGCATATAGTGGTGAGTGGTGGGGTGACGCCAGAGCGTATCCTGGCTTTTCGCGCGGCTGCGGCCCCGATTGACAGCTACGGAGTGGGCAGCTATATCAGTGCGGCAAAGCCCATAGACTTCACCGCTGATATTAGGGAGATCGAGGGACAGGCAGTGGCCAAACGGGGACGCATTCCGGGACTGAGAGACAAGAGCCGGCTACGCCGGTTGCTGTGATAGCTGCTCGGCAATCATGTCGAGCAATACACTCGTCCCTGCTGTTGTGCGGCAGTCCACCAGCATGCCCTTCTCGCGAAAGAATTGTGCGCGGCTGGGGTCTTTGATGCGTACCACCACTCGCTTCACCCGAAAAGCGTGCTGGGCGATTTCAGCCGCCACGATATTCCGATTGTCGCCGCTCGTAGTCGCTACGAAGGTCTCCGCTCGTTCCACGCCGGCGTGACGGAGCACATCTTGGTCCAACGCATTACCCACAATTGTCTGACCGGAGAAATTGTCGGGGAGACGGTCGAGCGCGCCCGGGTCCCAGTCGATCACGGTCGCATTATGGCCGCCGGCGTCCAACATTCCGGCAAGCAAAGAGCCAGTTCGGCCGCAGCCCATGATGACTACCCGCATGTGTTTTCCATGGATAGCGTCACGATCAATACTTTCACGTATTCAAGCCCTGACGCCGGTTGAATAGCTCGAGATCCGCTTGTTTCTGTTGCTCACGAGTCTCGACGTAGGCGCGAAAATAAGACTCATAGCGTGGATCGCCCGACTCACCACTGTTTTCCATTTCGCGCAGCAGCGTTCGCCATTGTTCGCTGGCGCGAGCGAGCCCACGCTGTTTTTCCTCAAGTCTATCTAGTTCACGGGCAGAGACAGGTCTGTTGCGTAGCCAGCCGATCAAGGACTGAACGGACGAAGACTCGCGTCTGCGTACCATGGTGCGCTCGCTCCGGTCAGCAGGGTTCGTTACGCGGCATGAGCTTGTCGCGCGCGGGCAAAGGACTTATTGAACCCGAGCGGTGTTCGCGGGGAAGACTCAAGTCGGGAGCAAACGTGCCGCCATCGGAGCGTCGCGTCATATACTCAGCAGCAGTACCCGCTTCGCCGGATGCGAGCTTGAGAGTGAAGTCCAGGAGACAGTCGTTACAAAACTTGTACGCGCCATAGACCGCGGAGCCGGCCGAAGGCTTTTCCTGGTCGCAGCTATCGCAGTGCATGGGACGCGCGAGATCAACGCCACGATCCACACGATCGTCAGCAAGACTGCGCACGACGCGTGTGATCCGTTCAATTGCCAGGTTGGTCAGTTCAGTGGGAGGCTGATTGGCCACAGAGATGGCGCCTTTCATTATGCTCTTCGGTAAATCAGTATAACAAAGCATTTATTGGGAGGATACACCACGGACACGGGGCAGCGCCTGGTGGCTATCGTCAATCCGGCCGCCGGCGCCGGACGAGGCCCAGTCCGCTGGCGCCACGTGGATGCCGCACTAGCCGGTCTCGGTATTGTCGCTGATGTGCAAACCACCCAGTATCCCGGCCATGCGGAGCTTCTGGCCGCCGACGCGGCACGTGGAGGGTATGGAACTGTGCTGGCTGTCGGTGGCGATGGGACGGTCCACGAGGTAGTGAATGGGCTCGCTGTTGGTGGGCTGGAACACGCTCCTGTATTGGGCGTGGTTCCGGCAGGCACGGGCATGGATTTCGCGCGCAACATCGGACTTCCTCGACGAGTGCCCCGGATTGCGAAGGTCATTTCGGCCGGATGTACGGCGCGCGTGGACGTGGGAGAGAGCGAGAGCGATGGCCGGCTATTCTTGAACTTCGCTGAAACTGGCCTGGGAGCGGCGGTGGTAGCTCGGGAAGCGCAACTTTCCAATGGCTGGCCCGGTCGCGTTTCGTTCTTACTCGCCGCGATCTCGTCCGCCCTCCGCGACAGCAACATCAGCGCGAAAATCACTGTCGACGGCGATGTCGTGTACAGCGGGCCGTTAGTCAGCGCAGTCGTAGCCAACGGACGTTACTTTGGCGGAGGCATGAAAATTGCGCCTCTGGCGTCAGTTACCGACGGGGAACTCGATGTCCTAATCCTTGGAGACTTCTCGCGTGCCCAGCTTATTGCGCAGATCTGGAAGATCTATCCGGGGACACATCTGCACCATCACAAAGTTCTCTGGCTCCGGGGCCAACAGATTCGGATCGAGCCGCGGTCACTCACCCAACTCGATCTAGACGGCGAGTTGGGCGGCGCTGGGCCGTATTCCTTGATAGTCCGGCCAGGCGCCTTGCGTGTCTTGCTCGGCGGGACTCGTCGTCGAACACTGGTAGAATAATCTCGGGCCGCATCGCACTATGCCCTGCGGCGCCTTCGTACGAAAGGAAGCAAATTGCGGAGAGTACTTCCCTTGATACTGCTGGCGCCATGTTTGGCTGCCTGTGGCGGCGCCGCAAGCAGCAACAGGGCGTCAAGTACTCCTACCAGTGCCGCAGTGGCAAAACCTACGTCCGCTCCCCAGGTAGCACGGATTCCGACTGCGGTGAAACGGGCCACTCCACGGACGCGGCCAGGCCCAACAAAGCCTGCCGTGGTCGCTGTGAGCCAGGGATATAGCAGCTTTGTCCATTCACTCTGCGGCGCACTGGCCGCGGGCAACGGGAGCGCGGTAATAAACATGCTGCCGTATTACCAGTACAACAGTGGCTTGCGCTGGGGAATGCTGGGCGACGGCGAAGGCCAAACCGCGGATCCATCCCTAGTGAATAACTGGTTGCAAGGCTCGAAGACGCGGTGCACGGGATATTCAGGAGACAATGCCGGACATGGCACCGTGATGGTCGCCGGTTGGGTACAGAACGGTGGCTGGAGTCTTCTCGATGTCGACACCTTCAACGGCGTGTGGAAGATCAACGACTTCACCTTCGGATCGCGTCCTGCTATCCACAATGCGGTGAGAGCCGCCGGCGCGATCTTGCCATACCGTGCGTAGCGCCAAAAGTATGCGGCGGGTAGCGCTTCTTTCGCTCCATAGCTCGCCAATCGCCCCACTCGGGCGCGCCGATGTCGGTGGTATGAACCTCTATGTGCGCCGCTTGGCCGATGAATTTCAGGACTTCGGAATCCAAGCGGATATTTTCACCCGGCACGCCGACAGCAAGGATCCTGAGGTAGTAGTTCTGGAGAGTGGAGCGAGGGTTATTCATCTTCAGGCGGGTCCCAAACGACATCTACCAAAGAGTGTGCTGCCGCTGCAAATGCCCGCGCTGGCGGCTGCTTTCGGGGCGTTTATCGAGCGCGAGCGCAGAGAGTACGACATCCTTCACAGCCACTATTGGATCTCCGGTCAGGTGGCCATGCGCTATCGCGTTCAGCAGGATTCCGACCGTCCGTTCGTGCACATGTTTCATACTCTGGCCAAGGTGAAGGAACAGTATCAGGGAACGCCGGACAAGCAGGAATCTGCCCTGCGCTTTGACGGCGAGCGTTGCCTGATCGGACGGGCCGATGCTATTGCCGGCGCAACCGAGGGCGAAGCGCGCGACCTGGCGCGTCTCTATGGTCGTTCTCCCCAACGTTTCGCCGTTATCCCGCCCGGTGTCGATGTCGAGCAGTTTAGTCCGCGATCCAAGACGTCAGCGCGTGCGCGACTCGGCGTGCACGCGGAGCACGTTATCCTCTTCGTGGGGCGTCTGGACCGCCTCAAGGGATTGGACACGCTGCTTACCGCAGTGTCGCTCTTTCCCCCTGAAGTATGCTCCGGCTTAAAAGTGCTGTTCGTTGGCGGACGTGAGAAGCGCGGCGCCCACGGCGCGCCGCGGCTCCAGCACGTGGTCGAACGTCTGGGGCTGCAACACCTGGTGGAGTTCCGTGGGAAGGTTTCCCAGGAAGAACTGCCTTGGTACTATGCGGCGGCCGATGTGTGCGCCGTGCCTTCGGCCCACGAAACATTTGGCATGGTGGCTACTGAGGCGATGGCCTGCCAGACGCCTCCCGTGGCATTTGCCGTCGGTGGACTCACAACTACGATCTCTGACGGGCAAACTGGATTTCTTGTGCCGGCGGCCGATACCGCGGCATTCGCCCGTACCCTCGAACATGCGTTGTGCCGGGCGCCTCTGGAACTGATTGGAAGGAGAGCGCGCCTTTCCGTGCAGCGCTACAGTTGGCGTCGCACTGCGGAACGTACGATACAGCTCTACGAAGAGCTTGAGCAAAACGCGGAACGCAGTAGGTGGCCGCGCGTGGCTGGTCAATGATGCGCACACTAGCTAACTGGATGTAACTGCGTTCGCGTTGTGCACGTGCTCTTCAACGGCTGTACACTATGACTATGGAAACCTTTTTCGGCGGGTTTCATCCGGCGAACTACTCGAACTCGGCGCTGCACAATATTCGGGCAGTTGCCGCCGCAACCGGGGTGCCGTCGATTACCCTGCGCTCCTGGGAGCGCCGGTACGGCATGCCCGAGCCGCAGCGGGACGACAAAGGCTATCGACTGTACTCAGAGCGCGATATTGCCGTGGTGAAGTGGCTGCGCGAGCGAGTCCGGCAGGGGATCGGCATTAGTCGGGCGGTGAACATGTTGCACGTTCTGGAATACGCTGATACTGCGACTGAACCCGGCGGCATACTGAACTTCGAGTCGTTACGTGGTCGTCTGCTTGGGGCGATTTCACAGTTGGACGAACAGGCAGTGTCTCAGGTTATTGCAGAGGGCCTTATGGTTGCGTCCGTCGAAGATGTAGCACTGCGACTACTGCAGCCCGCCCTCTGTGAAGTCGGTGAACGGTGGGCTCAAGGAACACTATCGGTAACCAGCGAGCACGTGGGCTCCAACGTGATCCGCTTCCATCTGGCGCAGCTGATCCGCGCCAGCCCACCACCCCTGCGCCACCACACGGTCATCGTCGGCTGCGCGCCCGGTGAGCAGCACGAAATCGGCGTTCTGATGATTGCGCTCTTTCTTCGTCGCCGCGGCTTCAATGTCATTTATGCCGGGGCGAATATTGAAGCGAACTCACTGTTACTGGACGTGGAACGCGCCCGTCCGTCGGCGGTCTGTTTGTCAGCGGGAACTCCCGACGCCGCTCAATCGTTGCGTGATTTGTATAGAGAAATGGCCGAAACATATAGCGGCGTGCTGGCCTATGGTGGCCGATTCTTCAACGAAGATGACTCAAGGACCAGAAGTGTGGCGGGCTCGTATCTGGGCGCCGATGCCGCCTGCGCCGTGACCCAATTGGAACGACTGCTCCTCGGGTAGGTACGAAGCGTGGAAATACTCGAGGTCAACGACAGCGCCATCACCCTATACCAGGGTGACATCACCACGTTCAGCGGCGACGCCATAGTGAATGCCTCCAATCAGCACCTGGCCGGAGGCGGCGGTGTCGACGGCGCCATCCACCGCGCCGGCGGATCGCAAATAGGCGAGGCATGCCGCGCGGTAGGTTCCTGCCCCACCGGGAGCGCGGTAGCCACCGTGGCCGGGCGCCTAGCAGCGCGGCGCGTCATCCATGCGGTGGCGGCGCGCATGGCGAGGCGACTCTCCTCCGGTCAGGGTATCGCCGGTCCCTCGAAGTGGCCGACGAAGGGCGCGACCGACCAGCGAGAGATCTATCAGGAAACCGATCCCAATCGACAGAAGTAAGAGTGCGCCCAGGGAGTTCCTCATGGAATGACGACAGGCTCCGAGTACGACGGCGCACAGGGCAACCGCGACCACACCGTAGTACGCGAAGGTGCCGCCCGGCACTGGCTGACCTGCCTGCGGACGTCATAAGAGGAAGAGATCCAGCGTGAGAATGGCGAGACAGGCGACTAGAACACCGGCCAGGTAATCGAGAGGGCGGTTGACGGAGGAGAGGAGATGTAGTCTGCTGAA
>JBPCKK010000120.1:0-9436 GCA_051004335.1 Chloroflexota bacterium | reverse complement strand
CGGCCAGCATGAGCACCAGGAAAGATGGAACGTTGGATAGCTTCGCCATGGCGCCCAGGAGCGCGGCGTCTGCCACCGCGCTCCAGCCGATCAACGCTCGTGCCGGCATCCGCTTCCCGATCACCGGCACGATCAGCGCGTCCAGCAGTCCGCCGATGCCCCGTGCAGCGGTTGCCCAGCCGAACACGAGGGCCGAGGCGTGCAGCGAATGGCGCACGAACGGGGCAAACAGGACGGTAAACATCCCGTCGCCAAAGACGGCGATCCCGACGACGAGGAAAATAACCGCGATCCAGCGACGGTGAATGACGAGCGCCATGCCCTCCAGCCACTCGTGCCATGTCCGTTGCCAGATGCCAGTGATCTGCTCGCCCATGGTGCGGCGCTCCGCCTGCAGCGGCACGTTCACTGCCGCCACACAGCCGGCGGCTAGCAGGAAGGAAAGGGCATCGGCCGCGACCACAGCGCGCAGCCCGAAGGCGGCCATCAGTGCTCCGCCCAGCGCCGCTCCGACGATACGGGCTAGATTATTGGCCGCGCTGAACGCCGAGTTCGCGGCCACCAGTTGCTCCTCACCAGCGACTAGCGGCAGCGCGGCATTCGACGCCGGACCGGTCACCTGGCTCAGCACGGCAATGCCGAGGACGCCGGCATAGAGATCCGGGAGCATGATGCCCGCCGGTGCTGCCAGGATGGGCAGTAGGACCAGTCCCATCAGCACTTCGCCGATTACAATCGCGCGTTTGCGGTCCCAGCGATCGGCCAGTACACCTCCTACCGTGCCCAACAGAATGGACGGTACGATCTCAAGGACAAAGGCAAGCCCGGACGCAAGTGCCGAGCCGGTACGGACGTAGACGTAGTACGGCAGGGCGGCATAAAGCACCCAATCCCCGGCAGAGGAGATCAAGGACTCGGTAAAAAGCAGCGCGAAGTTACGTTGGCGCAATACAGCCAGCATGGAAGCTCCTTTGAATTGCGTGTTGCGCTAGAGCGACTGTGATCAACCTTGATCCGGTAGGGGCCAGCTCCTGCTCGGCCCGCCGCCCGCAGGAGGCCTGCGTCATTGGTCCAAGACCGCCGAGCGTTGCGCTAGCGGTCGAGGGCGGAGGGCTCGAGCGTTTCCGCGTTCGCCGCGACGGTGAGGCGCGCGCCGTCGGCGACGCTCTCAAACGTGGTAAGCCACGTGTCCATACCGTCGCGCTCAATCCGCTCGTAGGGGTGGAGATGCATTCGGGGGTGACGACGCCAGAAGGCCTGTACCTCCGGCAGTTGGTACACCAGGTGGCGCAGCGCTTCGTTTGGCGTGGCGCCGCAGCGTGTGCAGCGCATGTAGATGGCGGGCTGATCCGCCAGGGAAGGCGGTGGCGCTTCGAGGTGGCCAAGTCGCAGCGGATTCGTCTCGCCACAGCGCGGACACGGCATGGCGCCCTGCTTCAACCCCTCCTGGTACTGCCCGCGCACGAACGCGGTTACTCGATTCAGCGCCGGTCGGTATCCTTTGAGACCGCCAATAACCATCTGGAGACCGTCGGTCGACAGTGACTCATCATCGATCCAGCACACGTTGAAGCCGGGCGCATGGCGACAGCACCCGGACTGCTGCCCAGCCGGCCGGCGATCTCGTTTAGCGGCAGTCCTCGATATAGTGGGCCACGAGGCCGGCGCGTGTCTCCGGCGGCAACAATGTCAGCGCATGGTCGAGCAGCGTCGCCAGCTCGCTCTGTTCCAGTTCGACCTCAAGATCCCCATTCGTCCGCCACATCCGGCAGTTCGCCATTCCCCTCAATCTGCTTCAGGCGGCCATGCGATCGCATCCACCGCATACAGACGTTGCGGGCAATCGCCGACAACCAGCTATCGAAACCCGCCGGATCGGTCAGCCGGTCGCGCAGTCGCCAGGCCTCCGCCAGCGTCTCCTGCGCCAGATCTTCGGCACTGTCGGCGTCCCCAGTGATTCGCCGGCAGAGGCCAACGATGCGCGCCCGCTCCTCGCCGTACCGTTCCTCGCCGGCGGTGCTCTCCTCCGCCCAAGCCGCGATGCTCAAAGCTCGCCTCGCACTAATCTAATGTGACACCCGGCCACACAGACATATCGCTCCGAGCCACCCAAACTTCACGCTTTTTTTCGAAACCATGCGGGCAAGCACCAAGGTGACCTAACATACCGCCTCGTCCGCATGTCGGCCCTTGACACGCACGATCCGGGCACTACTATGGAGAGTGGATGGACCGCGCGACCGTCGCGGCTCCCAACTACGAGGTTACGGGCGGTGGCACACGAAGCGGTTTCCAAGGAGGAGGTGGAGATGCTTCCGAGACGAACCGGGCGGGTCGCCCTGATTGTCATCCTTGCGATCGCGCTGGCGAGCGGCGCGGTAGCGGTGTATTCCGCAGTGCAAACCAACGGGTCGAGTACCCCAGCGTTGAGCGGCATCCACAAAATCCAGCATGTAGTCATCATCATGCAGGAAAACCGCTCCTTCGACGAGTTCTTCGGTACCTATCCCGGGGCCGACGGCATCCCGAGAAAAAACGGCAAGTTCACAGTGTGTGTCCCCGATCCCAGAGCGCACAACTGTCAACGGCCGTACCACGACACCGCGGCCGACAATGGCGGTGGCAACCATGTATTCAGTGACGTTGCACGGGTGGTCAATCACGGCAAGATGGATGGCTTAATTGCCGTTGCCGAGACGGAGCCGCGCAACTGCGGCGCCGTCGTCCATCCCAAGTGCAATACCTCCGGTCCTGTCGATGTCATGGGCTATCACGATGGGAGTGATCTCCCCAACTACTGGTCCTACGCCCGGAACTTCGTGCTGCAGGATCACATGTTCGAGAACGTCAGCTCCTGGAGCTTTCCAATGCACCTCGCCATGGTCTCCGGCTGGGCCGCCGCGTGCAGCCGCAAGGACGTCTCCATGAGCTGCACCAACAATCCAGTCCTTGACCCAACGAAGACCTTCGCAAAGCAGAAGAAGGGCCAGCTTAATTTCGCCTGGACCGATCTTACCTATCTGCTCTACAAGCGCCACGTGAGCTGGAGGTACTATGTCGATCCTCAAACGCCGTTCATCTGGAACACTCTTCCCTACGCAACCGACGTCCACCGGGACGGTCAGACCGGCAACGTGCAACCCGTTTCCCACTTCTATGCGGACGCCAGAGGAGGACACTTACCGCAGGTCACTTGGCTAATCGGCAATGATCCGTATAACGATCATCCCCCGTCACCGATCAGTACGGGTCAGTCGAACGTCACCCTCTGGATCAATACCATCATGAAGAGTCCGGCGTGGAACAGTACCGCTATCTTCCTGGCCTGGGATGACTGGGGAGGCTTCTATGACCATGTGATGCCTCCCAAGGTAGACGGCAACGGCTACGGCCTTCGCGTTCCGGCGCTCGTCATCAGCCCCTATGCCAGGAAAGGATACATCGATCACCAAACGTTGAGCTTTGACGCCTACCTCAAGTTCATCGAGAATGACTTCCTCGGTGGACAGCGGCTTGATCCCAAGACGGACGGGCGGCCGGACCGCAGACCGGACGTGCGGGAGAACGCGAAGGCGCTGGGAACGCTCGACAGCGACTTCAACTTTCAGCAGACGCCCAGGCAGCAGTTCCTCTTACCAACCAATCCGAAAACCGACCTTCGGATCGTAGCGACGGTCAAGCCGGCGTCATAGCCGCGCGGACGCCGCGGAAGAGCGGTGAGTGCGCTAGGGCTCGATGGATATACGATCGGTGCGGACCAGCTCATGGATGCGCTTGTTGAGGATGCCGGTAATGGTCACTCTCTGGCCATTGGCCAGGTCGGTCAGCGGTCGATGCCTCCCAGCACGCAGAACCCAGGTCCGATCCGTGACATCGACGAGAATGTCCGTCTCCGCACTGTGGAGTACGAACTGATGCTCGGCTGTGTCGAGCTGCGTGACCACACCGCGCATTTCCAATTGCCTCTTCAGATCACGATCCACCAGAGAGCCGAGGGTGAAGAACAGCGCTCGCTCCGGCTGCGGTCGAGCCACGATCTGGATCCGATCCCGTCGATGAAGCAGATCGGGAGCGAAGCGGACCCTATCCGCCGTCTCGAAGGTGGTAGAGGAGAGGATCTGCATCGTGCCGATCTCGTGCGCGGTAAGCCGAATGACGATCGCGGGAAACGCCCCATGCAGTCTGAGCGCGGCAATGCGTCCGCCGAACTGTTGGTCGAGCTTATTGGCGCCGGACGGACAACTGCGCGTGTTCTGAAGCAAGGGTCGGAGTACGTGCTGCCTGAAGTTGAACGCGCTTGCAAGATTCGTCGAGGAGGCGTCGTATTGCGTCAGGGCCGGCAGGCCGACCCAGGTCTCGATGAAGCGCAGGATCGAGTTGAAGTCGTACCTGTGGTGGTCAACGGTGTGCGCCCGCGCATATGGAGAGATGACTATGGCCGGCACACGGGGGCCGAACATGATAGGACTCCTCTTGGGTGGCGCCACGTGGTCATAGATCCCGCCGAAGTCATCCCAGGTCAGGACGATGGCCGTGTCTCGCCAGTAGCGACTGTGCATGATGGCGTTGATCCGTCTCACCGTCCAATTCTCACCGAGGCAGATACTGTAGGGCGGGTGCTCGCTGTGCAGCCCATCCGGCGTCACCCATGAGACTGCGGGCAATCGTCCGTGGGCAACGTCCTTGAAGAACGCCGAGTGCGGACGGACGTCCTCACCCCATTGGTGGGAGTACCGGATGTGTCGGATCGCATCGAGAGCGGACCAGTTGTAGCCCGGCTGGCCGAGGGAGGGAGCATAGTAGGCCCAACTCATCCCTTCAACCGAGAGTTCGTCGGTTAGCGTCCTGAAATTGAAGCAGGGAAACACGAAGCTGTGCTTCCCAGTGGCATCCACCCTTTCGACGCGCGCCTGCGACCCGCTGTCACATCCCCAGGCTCCATGCTGGATGTTGAGCGGATTATTGATCACTCCGCCCGATTGTGACGCGACGGTAACGAGATGGTTGGGAAAGCTCGGACCCAGGATGGTCGAGAAGAAGCTGTCGGCAAGGGTGTAGTGCGAGGCATAGCGCCAGTAGGCTGGAATATCGGCTGCATGGTACTGGCTCAGAGCGATGTCGCGGCGTCCCTGAACCGCGCCGGAGAGCAGGTCGAACCGGTCCATCTTGCCACCGTGGATGGCGAGACGCATAGCGCCGGCGTCGTGAGCCACGTCAAAGAGGAAGTGGTCAGGCATGTGAGCTAGGGGTATGATCTGGCCGGTGGACAATCTACCTACCGTCGCGCCATTGGCTCCTGGGAAGCGGCCAAACATGTCGTCAAAGGACCGGTTCTCTTTGACGATGATGACCACATGTCGGATCGGGTATCGGTAGCGTGGGCTCGCGGAAGCGCGATGCGTCGTGTTTCCCGCGGCGAACAGTGGCGCCTCACCTGAGCTCACTCCCCATGCCACGCTCACCGCCCCTAGGGCAACAGCCAGCGCCAGCAACAGTGCAATGCCTACGTGAAGAGGACAGGCAGTCTTTCTTCCGCGGAAACGGGCTCTCATCGCCGGCATCCTCCCATCCATGGTCCCCGTTTTGAGTCGCACGGGACGCGCGTCCCTTGATTCTCTGTATTTCGTCTTGGCTGGGGCAAGGCGAGCCACTATTCCTCCCTGTTACAATCTCCCCTATGCAGCGTTATTACTGTATACAGGCACGCTGAGTGTGTGCCGGAGGAGCAATAGTATGAGCAAGATCTCTACACTCACCCTCGCCACCCTGGCTGCAATCTACGCACCTTTGCTCGGCGCATCACCGGCTCCGGGTGCGGTAGCCGCACTCAAAACCTCCGGCTGTTCTGCCCTCACGTTCGATGTGCACCCCGGCCTGAACCCTCCCTCGCGCATCTCTCCCATCCAGATAGCGCCCAACAGCCCGCGCGGCCACTTCACCGTGTCGGTCCCGCTCTACGCGCACGCAACCGTACTCAGTACCGACGTCGCCATCCCATTTCCCGAGGTTCCAGACGACCCGTACCTCCAGACGGCCAGCGCGGAATACCGGACGCCCGATAGTCAGGGGAAGGTAGAGCGCTGGTTCCGGAGAACGTTCACCGCGTGCGGCTGGCGCCATGACGGACGGTGGTCCGGGAATGCCACTGCATTTACCGGCGGCTACACCTTCGTCGCCAAGCACAACGCGAACCTCAGCGTAGAAGCTTCATTTGGGGTCGATCCCGCTGGCGGCACATATATAGGCTACGGCGTCGAGGAAGTGATCCTTCCGCCCCGTCCCGCCGGCTCGTACCTACACGGCCGATTCGTCGCCATGCGCATCGCGCTCTGGCGCGCGTCGAGGGCGAATGGAGCCTCTAACCGCGTAGTCCACACCACCGTGCTCGATCAATCGACAATCCGCGGCATGGTGACGACGATCAACAGTATCCGCGGCTACCGCACGATCCTGGGGATTTGTTTTGGGGGTCTGAGACTTGAGGGTCCCGCTTGGTTTTCTTTGGTCAGGACTGATGGATCGATCGTCCATGCCTATGAGACTGGTCCGGGAGTCTGCGGCGGTCTCGCCGTCAACGGCGTGCGCTGGCTCACTGATCCTGGGAGCGTGTGGAGCAGGATCCTGGGGCTGACCAGCGGTCGGGGCTAATCGTTCTTCACGGTGGGGATCGGAACCAGAAATCGCTCGGTACCCGTAGCACCTGGCTTTAGCCAGTTCGCGGCCTCCCCTCCGAACTTCTTCCGGTCAGGCGAGCCTGTCCGAGAGGAAGTGCTCGTGGCGAGAGTGTTTGGTTGGAGGGACTGATTCGATGGTCAGCGCCCCACCGGCTCAAGCCGGGACCACGATTGATACCGATCTTCACGCTGAAATACGATAAGTCACTGAGGAAATAACACCGTGGAACGAGCCTCACCTATCACGTAGTATGACTCACGGAAACTACCTTCTGGGCATAGGAAAGGGATGAGGGGAATGAAACGAGGACTCTATCTGGCGGCAGTGGCTACCTTGACGATCGCGGTATTTGGCACTCGACCGACCGTTCAGGCGGCGACCTCAAGCTATAACTGGACACAATTCAATTTCGATTCGCATCATAGTGGGAATGATCCTCAGGAGAAAGTAATCTCCCCGAGTACCGTGAGTTCCCTGCACCGGCTATTCCAGGTTTCCTTGCCGGCAGTGGCGGATAGCACGCCGGTCTATCTCAGCAACGTGTCTACATCCTCCGGTATGCGCGATCTGGTCTACGTCACCACCACGGATGGCCATATCGTCGCTCTCGATGCGCACACCGGCGCCCAGATCTGGTCTCAGCAGTATGGCCCCGGATCCTGCCGGATTAATAACAACTCGGGACCGTGCTACACCACCTCCTCTCCGGCCATCAGCCCCGGTTTGCGTTATGTCTACAGTTATGGCCTGGATGGCTATGTGCATCGCTACCTGGTGGGCAGCGGCACGGAAATGAAGGGCGGCGGTTGGCCCGAGTTGGCTACCGCGAAGCCGTACGACGAGAAAGGGTCATCGGCGCTCAGTATCGCCGCCACAGGCAGCGGCCAGTTTCTCTATGTCGCCAACGGCGGCTACCCCGGCGACTACGGGGACTATCAGGGGCACATCACCGCCATCAATCTCAGCCGCGGAACGCAACAAGTCTTCAATACGCTCTGTAGTAATCAGGCAGTGCACTTCATGGAGACACCGGCAACCCCGGATTGCCCCAGCAAACAGTCGGCGGTATGGGCGCGGCCCGGTGTGATTTATGACTCGACCACCGGCAAGCTCTACTTCGCCACCGGCAATGGCGACTTCAATCCCGCAGTGCACGATTGGGGCGATTCAGTTCTGGCACTCAAGCCCAATGGCACGGGAGTCAACGGCAACCCGGTAGATAGTTATACGCCCACCGACTATCAGCAACTGCAAAACACCGATGCCGACCTAGGAAGCACCGCGCCGGCGATCCTCCCACCATACCGCACCAGTCCGCAGCACGTGGCCGTGCAGGGTGGCAAGGATGCCCTGCTCCGCCTTATCAATCTGGACACTCTGAGTGGCCAGGGCGGCCCAGGGCACACCGGTGGCGAAATCGGCTCGCCAATCAGCGTCCCTCAGGGCGGCGAAGTACTCACCCAGCCCGCCGTCTGGCGCAACCCAGCAAACGGCTCAATATGGGTTTTTGTCGCCAACGATCAGGGCATCTCGGGCATCCGCGTAGTAATCAGTGGCGGCAAGCCCACATTGCAACCAACGTGGACGGTCCATACGGGAGGAACTTCACCGATTGTGGCCAACGGCGTGCTCTTCTATGCCTCCAGCGGCATCATCCAGGCCCTCAATCCCTCCACCGGCGCTCAGCTCTGGCACGATACGACAATCGGTGGCATCCATTGGGAGAGCCCTATCGTGGACAACGGCCGGCTGTACATCACCGATGGGAACGGTCTGCTCACCGTCTACGGCTTATAAATGCCTCAAGGAAAGACTATCCGTCTACAGCTGGCTACGCCGGATGATGCGGAACTGATATGTCGATGGCGCGAGGACCCAGGATACGTGGATCCGTTCCAGGAGATTTCGCCCCTGCCGCGGTATGCCATGGAAAAGTGGCTTGCCTCCGAACCCTATCAGCCGGAACGCAGGGGATGGTGGCTCATCAAGAGCCTCGATTCCGATGAGCCGATGGGATTGGTCCTGCACTTCGAGCCAAGCGCCGTGCCGCACTTTCGTGCTCTGGAAGTTGGCTGGGAAGTTCGTCCCGACTTTCGTGGGCACGGCGTAGCCACGGAAGCCGCCTGCGTTCTGGTGAACTACCTCTTCAATCTGACACCGATTCAGCGCATACAGGCGATGATCACCGACGGCAACGAAGCCTCGTGCCACGTGGCCGAACGGGTGGGCATGCAGCATGAGGGCGTGTGCCGGAAAGCCGGGTTTGGCCGCGGCACGTACGTGGATCTGCACCTGTACTCCATTCTGCGCGAAGAGTGGCACGATGAAGTATCGTATGCTCAGGGCCGCCCGCTGCACTGACTGAAGCAAAGTGAGCGCCAGTGAACGTAGTACCGGGCTGATGGTTTTTCACAGTGAACATCGGAATCACCCGTAGTCCCGGCTTTAGCCGGTGAGGCGTTGACCATCGAGTACGTCGCTCCCGCAAAGCACGATTGCCACGAGCGCTTGACCTCGAACATGTTCGCCCGACCGAGAGCAGTTTGGGAGGAGAGCGCATACCGGCTGAAGCCGGGACTACGGGAACGGCCCATGTTCATTGCCGATCGTCGTGGTGAAAAACCACAAGTCCGGTACTCCTGTATGCCGCCTCTTTCCTGCTGTGGACACACCCGTGCCCCTACGCGTATCCCCTGTGCGAACGTCGAACCAGGACGGGAAAATCTCACCTGTAGCTCGCACCATCCTGACAAACAGGAAG
>JBPCKK010000119.1:0-12506 GCA_051004335.1 Chloroflexota bacterium | reverse complement strand
CCACTATCCGTCGCTTCGTTGAGGCGACACTTACTGCGTTTGGCGTGGTCTTCGGGCTCGTGCCCGACCCGACCGCCCTGCCCGTGCCGGTACGAATTTACGACGAGTACGCCGAAGGCCGGTAGTACCAGCCCGTATAATCGCGGGTGAACGTGACTGGGACCGGCGGTGGCCGGACGGGTATCGGATCGATACGCGCGGCGCTCGCATAATGCTGTCGCGGCCTTGGCTTGTTGCCGTCGCCGCATTCCTCCTTCTTCTGACAAGCTGCGGTGGAACTGGGAACCGCTCCCCTACTACGCTAGTGCCGCTGTCGACCGGGAAGCCGAACCCTGTACTATCAATGGACCCCAGCGCGCCGACGTTCCACCATAGTCAGGTGCTGAGGACCTATGACGACGGTAGCGACACATGGACTTTGAACGTTCGCTATCGAGGTTGTCCCGTGACGAGACGGGGGGCGATGCGCGTCACAGTCTATGAGGACGCATACAAGTGGAGTTCCATTGGCCAGGGCGGCTACGTTGCCGATACGTCCAAACCGGCGCAGCGGTATTCCAAGCCGGCTGTTGATTACAGACCTGCCGATAACGCCGACTACACTTGGCCGGCGCACGGAGAATCTACCTGGCAGGTCCACGTGGATGTACTGAGCGCCAAGGGGTGTCGAATATGGCAGTACTCGGGTGAGACAAACTGACCATTCACGGCACTCAAGAAAACGTTTCTGAAATGGCGCCAGCACTGCTTGGGTCGGATTAATCCCTCTCGGTGAAGGGCTACAAACCGACTGTATTCGTGCATGTAAGAGTTGACCGGCTTGTCTCTTGGTCAGGCGTTACGATAGAGCGTCACAAGGAGAAAGCAGTGACCCCAGTGCGCGGTCCAGCAAGGCGACGGTAAGGTGGCGATCCAGGTCACGATCGATCAGGAGCGTATCGCCGGCTTCTGTCGGCGACACCATGTCCGGAGACTCGCCCTCTTTGGCTCCGTGCTGCGAGAAGACTTCGGGCCTGACAGCGATGTTGATGTCCTTGTTCAGTTCAAGGACGGCTACACTCCGGGTTGGGAACTCTTCGATCTGGAGGACGAGGTTTCCATCATCATTGGGCAGCGCGTGGATCTCAACACACCCGGATTCCTCAGTCGATCCTTCCGCCAGCGTGTACTCGATGAAGCACTGATCCTGCATGCAGCCTAACGATCGGGCACGTCTCGCAGACATGCTGGACGCCGCTCGCGAGGCTGTCCTCAATATTTCCTTGAAATGAGCGCCTCACTTTCTGCAAGACTGTCAGCAGTGCCGAGTGAGAGTCCGGCACGACTAGCTGCAAGGAGGCATCGTGGCTCAATTTACCAATGGTTTCCGTGGGCGGGAAGGCGCGATTGAAGACTACGACCGGCTCGGTCTCGTCGTTGATGAAGCTGAAGTATTTCATCGACAGGCGCTGCCGGAGGTGTTTCGCAAACCGCCGGAACGCTTTCCACCGCGGTCGCTCTACTACACGCTGATCACCGCGGCTGAGTCGACGGTATTGGTCGCGGAGCGAGAAGCGGAGCTGGTTGGCTTTGTGACCATTCGCGTCGACGAGGCACCCGATGATCCGATCCTGACGCCGAGACGGTTCGCTATGGTGGATATGCTTGCCGTGCGGCGCGAACAGCAGCACCGGGGCATCGGTCAAGCTCTGATGGGAGCGGCGCATAGCTGGGCGCACAAGCAGGGCGTTGCCGAGGTCATGCTCAACGTCTGGGAGTTTAACCAGCACGCAATTGGCTTCTATGAAGAACTGGGCTATACGACGGCGAGCCGCCTGATGTCGAGATCGGTCTGAGGTACATCGACGAAAAGCGAGCTGGCCCGGTCTCACAAGACCGGGCCAGCTCGCATTAGGTTGGGTGGCGACGCCTGAATCTGTTCTCGCTATAGCTGGATGCACCCCGTGTTGCTGGGAGACGACTCACCCTGAGCGTTGTAGGCGGTCACTGTGAAGCACGCGCGCGTCACCGGGTTGATACCTCCGGCTACGAAACTGAGGTGTGCCGTGTTGGAGTTCGGCCCGATCTGCCACATCTGGGTGTCGGTCCCACCGTTCATCCGGGTGAAGATTGCCCGAATGCGGAATCCCCACTCGTTCGATGCGTTGTCCTGCCAACGTAGACCGACTGTGGTCGGTTCAGCGCTGGTGGCGCCCTTAGTGAGTGAGGTGATCTGCAGGCCGGTGGGCGCGCCGGCGGTCAGCTCCTGAATGGTGAGCTGGACGATGGCTCGTTGGTTTACCGAGGCGTCGCGGGCCAGCAGCACGATCGTCCCGGCGGTCAGCAGTGAACCATCGGGGAACCGGGTGAGCGTCACCGGAATGATAACTCGGCCGCTGGCATCCGCAATGGCGGAGCCGTAATTCCCACCAGCGCCGCTGTTTGGCCGACCCAGGCTGATGCTCACCAGAGTACCGGCGGCGAATCCCTGTCCGGTGAGCACGATGCGATCACCTGGTTGGATGACGGTGCGGTCCACGGTGAGCGAGGGTGCAGCTATCACTTGCAGCTGCACGGTTGCATTCTCTTGTCCGCCGGCGTTGTGCGCCACCAGGACAATGGTTCCTGGCTGGAGCACCGAGCCATCAGGGTAGCGAGCCAGCGTTACCGGCAGGGCAAAGCCGCCGAGGTTGTTGGCCACGGTAGTCCCGTAATTCCCGCTGGCGCCGGTGTTCACGCCACCCAGGCGTATCGTGATGGCCGTGCCCGGCGTGAAGCCGGTACCGGTGAGCATTACTTGATCGCTAGGACGGATGGTAGATGCGCTAGCGACCAGTGCCGGGTTTGGGAGGACCTGGAGCTGCGCGGTGGCTTTCTCGCTGCCATCGGCGTTGTGGACCAGCAGGACGATAGCGCCGGGCCGCAGGGCTGAACCATCCGGGAAGGTAGCCAGGCTGACGGCGAGGCTGAAGTTACCGGAGCTGTCGGCAATTGCGGTCCCGTAGGTGCCGCTGGCGCCCGTGTTGATATCGCCCAGGGAGACGGTAAGAGCCACGCCAGGCGTGAAGCCCTTACCGGTGAGCGTCACGCGATCACCCGGCTTGATGCTGGTTTTGTCGGCGGTCAGCGTAGGGTTGGCCAGCACCTGGAGGTGGGCGCCCGCCTTCTCGCTACCATCGGCGTTGTGAGCCAGTACGACGATGGTATCGGCATGCAATGGCGACCCGTCGGGGTACTTCGCCAGGGTGACGTCGAGGGTGAACCGGCCACTTCCATCGACGGTAGCGGTTCCGTAATTACCGCCGGCTCCGGTGTTCACTCCGCCCATCCCGATGATGAGGTTGGCGCCCGGCGTGAAGCCCTGGCCGGTCAGGGTGAGGCTCTCGCCTGGCGTGATGCTGGTCTTGCTGGCGGATACCGCCGGGTTGGCCAACACCTGGAGCTGGACCGGCGCCTTCTCCTTGAACTGCGTGGTGTGGACGAGCAGGACGATGGCGCCGGGTTGCAGCGCTGAGCCGTCCGGATACTTCGCCAGGGTCACGTCCATACTGAATCGACCGGCCTGATCGACGATGACGCTCCCATAGTTACCGCTTGCGTCGGTGTTCACGCCACCCATGCTGACGGACAGGCGGAAACCGGGGGTGAAGCCTTGGCCGGTGAGCCGCACGCTCTCGCCGGATTTGATGCTGGTCTTATCGGCGGTGACGGCGGGCGCTCCCTTCTGGAAGCTCCACTGCTGGCGGACACTGCGATTCTGCTGATCCCACACGGTAAGGCGCGCTGTGTGATTACCAGGCGCTACATTCTTCAGCGCATAGCGCACGGTGAGATGCCGCTGATTCTTCCACTGCACGTTCGGGTTCACGCGCTCACCGTCGATGTGCATCTGTACTCGTTTGACCGGCGCCTGCGTCACCACTGATGCCTGGACGTACTTCTGGTGACTGGCCGGCGTTATCTTAATCGCCACCTTACTCGCCGGCGCTGCCAGGGCGGGGACGGCGCTCAGCACGATGATCAGTGCCAGGCCGATCAACGTGATTTTGGCGAAGAGTCGATTATGGTTCATCATGATTTCCAAACTCCTTTCGGTATCCAACCCACTGCTGTGGGTACTCTGCTGGTTTCAGTTCGATCTGCATCTGTTGCACCATAGCGCTCCTCCTTGCACGTCCCGGGGGTGAGACGGATGTCTCGCCATATCCCCGGGTACATTTCGAACGATACGGATCGCGGGTGAGACAGGTATGAGAGGAGCGCTGCCCGGATGATTTCCTCATCGGGTGGCCGGCGCACGCCAGCTCAGATAGCCGCGGCTGAGCAGGTAGGCCGCGATGAGAACGAGGGTGAGAACGCCATCGATCAGGGCTGACGATGCGGCATTGGCGGCATGATTGCCGACAAGTTGCACAGATGGAGACAGAGAGAACTATAAGGACCGCATGTGAGACGAATGTGAGAGGATTTTCCGCATGCTGATCCTCATCCTGGCCTCATCTCACCTTTCTATGCTCAAGTCGTGAGGTTCATGGTGAAACCAGAGAACCCATCGGTGAATGAGGAAACGTGTGTTCCTCACGAGAAGAAAGACTGAATGATCAGGAGGATGCTATGTCGATGACCCAACAACAACGACGTCGGAGAATTGCTCGGGATCGCGAATTGGGAGTAACGAGTGACCACATCACGAGCGGCTCGCGCGAGACAAGGGAATGCGGGGCACTGGCTCTGCTGATTGCAATCTGTGTTGGCGTGATCGGCTCATCAGCGGTGATTGGCGTGTTGGTTCTTGCACCGATCTTCGCGTGACGGAACCCGCTCTCCGGACAGGCTCACCGCCTCTTGCCCTCGTGGGCAAGAGGCGGTGATGATCGACCTGGCGCCACTATCCAGCGCCGTCATGCCTCCAGCAGGATGACCGTATCGATGGCGCGCAACATGGCGTGCTTGAAGTGAGCGCGTAGATGCTCAATGGGCATGGCTTGATCGGTCTCCAGCACCAGCTGCAGTTGGCGTCGCAGGGCCCAGAGTGCGGATTGAGCTAACTGTTGATCTATATTCCATCCGTACCGGCTTACGCACTCCTCGAGCAGCCCCTCCAGTTGTTGACGTATGATTCGTAGGTCATGTGCCGCGTCACGCAAGGACTGCTCGCGTGCGTGCTGTGCGTTGATCCGCAGGCTCACGTGACCCAAGGCCTGCTCGATCTCCGCGAGTCGCTCCGTGCGCTCATATTCACTACTTGCGGGTTCCGTCCGCATTCGACGGTCTGTTGCCACTTCTTTATGTACGGCGATCATCATGTAGGTTTCTCCTCAGTGTTTCAGCTACCACCGTACGGGGCGGATATGAGACAGCTGTGAGAGTATCCGAAAAGCCTCCCGCGCTCGTGCCGTTATCGCGGCAGAGCAGTGGCACCCTGGCCCTTCCAATGACATTACTCGCCTATGGCGCTGTACTGCTCGCCCCTGGCATCATCGACGATGACCAGCAAGGTGGTGACAGGTGGAGGCCTTTTGTGCGTTTGCTGACGAGAGCTGCCACCTGGTCGGGGGAATGAAGACGCCGGTCGCAATGACTTTCCAGGCGTGAAACGGTGGAACGGATGTCCAGCGCAGGGAGCCGTCAGGCTGTTCGGTGCCCCGCCGATGCCGCAGATGTGTGCACAGCACATATTCAGCGGTGATACGCCCGGTAGGCAGTGCATGGGGAACAGCAATAGCTATTGCCGCATTTCGGGTGAGACGGGGTGGAGTTACCGGAGGTCCGAACGCATACCCTTCCTCAAGACACGCATGGGTCGACCGGCTTCCGAAAGAACGCCGGATGCGATAGCGCACTCTCCACCACAGCAGCGACATACTCCACTAT
Source organism: Chloroflexota bacterium (assembly GCA_051004335.1). GTDB lineage: Bacteria > Chloroflexota > UBA5177 > UBA5177 > UBA5177 > CAVSUG01. The sequence continues at coordinate 6,653 of JBPCKK010000119.1, read as the reverse complement.
GCGGGAAGTCTGCTCCCGGCAACTCGATAGGAGGAGTGCATGAGCTGGATATCGTCGTCTAGTTCGGCGCCATCGCGTGTCCCGGAGGTTATGCCTGTGGAGCGACTACCTTCAACAGAATCGTGTTCTCCCAGGGGTCCCGGACAAGAATTCCGTCGTTCATAGAGGTGGTGGTGATACCGGCTGCCTCGATCCGGTCGACGGCGGCGCGCCAGGCCTCCTCGGAGGGAAAGTCGATAGTGAAGAAGCGCAGACCGGCAGTGCCAACGGGCGCCGCGCTGGCGCCCCGGCTGTGCCAGGTGTTCATGCCCAGGTGGTGATGGTAGCCACCGGCCGACACGAAGAGTGCGCTGGGCATGCGGGTAACGATATCGAAGCCGAGCACGTTGTGATAGAACCGTTCGGCCTGCTCGATGTCGCCGACCTGCAGATGGACGTGTCCTAGGCGTGTGCCCGCCGGCAGCCCGTTCCATGGTTCGCCGGCACGCTCGGCTTCGGCCAATAGGCCGCGAATGTCAACCGGGTCCGTCGCCATCCGCACCTGCCCATTGATCCACTGCCACTGGTCGCGTGGTCGGTCGCGGTAGACTTCAATGCCGTTCCCGTCGGGATCCTCGAGATAGAGGGCCTAACTCACCAGGTGGTCGCCCTGCCCGGGCAGCGGGAGCCCTAGCTCGAGCCAGTGGCCCAACCAGCGGCCCAGATCCGCCCGGGTGGGCAGGAGGATAGCAAAGTGGTAGAGGCCGGTATAGCTCTGTCGGTCGCGCGGCCAGGGGGCGGCCCGGAGATGCTCACTGAGGTGGAGGAGCGGCATCTCGCCCGCTCCGAGCGTTGCTTCGGATGCATCCTGATTCAGGATGGTGAAACCAATGACGTCGGTATAAAAGGCGATTGAACGGGCGAGGCCGGCCACGGTGAGGGACAGGTGGCCAACCTCGGTCGCCGGATGAATTGAGCTGGTGTGCGGCTGCGAAGAGGGTACTGTCATGGGGCGTCTCCAGGGTGGTGTGGGCGGCGGATGTCGTGCCCACCCCTGCTGGAGATTCCTGATGGTCATCGGGTCCGCATAGGGTCGGCGCGGTTCTTAATCTAATGGTAACCGGGGCGAGTAATTACTGCTGCTTGATGGCCTCGACGTCGATCTCGATTTTGATCTCATCGCCGACCAGCCAGCCGCCGGTCTCCAGGGCGACGTTCCAGTTCAGACCAAACTCTTTCCGGTTAATGGTTGTCTTGGCCTCCAGGCCGGTCAATTCCATGCCGTAAGGGGATTTGCCGGTGCCGTTCAGCGTCACATCAAGCGTTACCTCTTTGGTCACGTTGCGAACCGTGAGATCGCCGATGACCTTCAACTCGTCATCGCCGATGTGCTCGACGTGGGCACTCTTGAATGTGATGTGCGGAAATTTCTCAACGTCCAGGAAGTCGGCGGAGCGCAGATGGGCATCGCGCTGGTCGTTGCGCGTATCACTGGATGCGGCGTCGATAACGACATTCACGTCGGATTGCGCCGGGTCTTCGACATTCCCGATGATCTTGCCCTGCACGCCGGTGAACCTGCCTTTAACCGTGGTGACCATCATGTGCTTCACCCTGAACTCGACGGAGGTGTGGGCCGGGTCGAACTCCCAGGTGGAACGGGTGATGGGATAGGTGGTCGCTGTCTCGGTTGTCATGGTGCTCAAACTCCTTTAACGTGTGAAGATTTAACTTTCAACTATGTTAGTTTACAGTGGAACGTTCAAGTAATGCAAGGGAAGTGAAAAACGGTGAACACAACGCGTTGGCTGGATGAGGATGAGCAGCGGGTCTGGCGCGCCTTTTTGCTGGCCACTCGGCTCCTCTTCGCCGAGTTCGAGCGGGATATGCAGCAAGATGCCGGCATGCCGCTTACCTATTACGAGGTGCTCATGGCGCTCTCCGAGGTACCGGGGCGCACGTTGCGCATGAGTGAACTGGCCGAGGTCCTCCAGGGCTCACCGAGCCGAATCTCCCATGCGGTATCGCGACTGGAGGAGGCTGCACTGGTTCGACGGGAGTTGTGTCCATCGGACCGGCGCAGTTGGTTTGCCATACTTACCGAGGAGGGGTTTGCCACACTGAAGGCCGCCGCGCCGTATCACGTGGATAGCGTGCGGGAGCATCTGTTCGATCAACTGACGCCCGCCCAGGTCGACCAGCTCGGTGAGATCAGCCGGGCACTGTTGCGTCACCTCTGCTCGGCTGATGGGACCACGGCGGGTGGGACAGATTCAACAGTGCCGACGGCTGGTTCCGATGCAGCCACGAACCGCGTGTAGTTATCGCTTCCCGCCGTGGCCTGCCGAAGCACTCCTACTCGTAACACTAGAGCGTATGCACGAGTAGGTCAGTCGCCGCCACTGCTTCGTACTGATGATCACGCCTCGGCTCACGCTTCGGCGTCAGACGGTACGGGCCGAGCGCCCCTGCCGGCCCTGCTCGCCCTGTGTGGCGCTTCCCCGTCCACCATGACACTCGCTTCATGGCTCCGGTCACGGACAAGTTTCCCATGCACGAATGCCTCCCCACAAGAGGAATCCCATCCGCCGTGCGCAATCAACTCCAGGAAGATCACGAGTACCAGCGCCCATCCGCGGAACTACAAGGCGGAAGGAGGCGGGTCTGGCGGGGAATCGAGGGCGGTCCGGCACAGTGGCCGGACCCTACCGGGATATCGCGAGCACGGCTGACCGGCATGATGGCAGACGCAGAAGACCGATACGATCGACTGCCTCCCCAAAATCGAGCTGCTCGCGCATTCACCCCGTCGTAACATCAAGGTATGGTGGAAGAATCATGCACTCCACGTCGATCCCACTGCTGCTCCTCGCCGCTGGAACTGTCGGCTTTTTACACTCCATTCTTCCCGATCACTGGGTGCCGCTGGCCGTGGTTGCCCGAACTCAGCGATGGTCGATCGGTCGCACGGCGGGTACCAGCCTTCTCGCCTCGGTTGGGCACGTCCTTACCTCAATCATCCTGGGTGGGATTATCGCCGCCATCGGCCTGCAGTTCCGGAAGACCTTCGAGACGCAGCAAGGACATATCGTCGGCGTGGTTCTCATTCTCACCGGCATCGGCTTCGCGGTGTGGGCGCTCACCGGCCATGGCCACCATGATCACGACCACGACCATGGCGCACACGACGCGCTCGAGCACCCTGACGATCTGAGCCACGTCCTCCTCCATGGCGATGAGCAGCATCAGGACCACGCCGATGATCGATCACTCGGCCGGCGGCTGGCCGGAATCGCCGTGCCGTTTGGCGCGGCGGCTTCACCGGATCTCACCATTCTGCCGATCTTCCTGGCGGCCAGCGCGGTGGGTATCGGGACGGTCATCGGCGTGCTGACCGCCTTTTCGCTGGTGACGCTGGCAACCTTCGTGGTGCTCACCGTCGCCGCGACGCTCGCCGGCTATCAGGTGAAGGGTGAGTGGCTGGAAGAACACGGCAATCTCATTACCGCCGTGGTTCTAGCAGCGATTGGAATCGCCGTCTATCTCGGACTGTAATCGTGAGCAAGCAATCGACCGGGCTGCAGAGACGATGACATTGATAATCATCGATGGATATGCTAGAGTAGTGACATGAAGAGCACAGTTGTACTCGACCGCTTGCCCCCACGGCACAAGAATGAGCCGTGTTGCGGAGTTGCCCAACCGCCGAGCTTGACCGGGGGTCAAACAGCGACTCTGGCCGATCGGCTCAAAGCTGTGGGTGATTCGACGCGTCTACGCATGCTGGATCTGCTCAGTCAGCAACAGGAGCCGTTGTGCGTGTGCGACATCACTCCGCAGTTTCCGCAGAACCAACCCACGATTAGCCACCATCTCCGGCTGCTCCGCGAAGCCGGTCTTATTGAAACCGAGAAGCACGGCATCTGGGCGTATTACTGGGCGACGGAGTTGGGACGCAAGACCCTGGAGGCCGTCCATGCTCTTCTCTAGCCAGCCCCCTTTTTTGCAAGCATCCATCGACAAGTATCAATGTAGGAAGGTAAAAAAAATGACACTCGATTCCGAAGGAGCCACCATGATATCATCCCCCGACACTGTGACCGACCGCGTGCGCGAGCGCTACGCGGACGCCGCCCAGAAAGTGGCCACCGGCCAGAGCTGCTGCGACAGCGGCTGCTGCAACTCAGCCTCAGGTGATGCAGTGACCCGCGATCTGTATAGCGAGGGCGAGACAGGCATGCTACCCGAAGAGGCGGTGCTGGCCTCTCTGGGCTGCGGCAATCCGACCGCCCTCATTGCGCTTCGGAAGGGCGAGACCGTTCTCGACTTGGGCTCCGGCGGTGGGATCGATGTGCTGCTGAGCGCCAAACGAGTGGGGCCGAGCGGCTTTGTCTTCGGCCTCGATATGACCGATGAGATGCTGGTGCTTGCCCTTCGCAATAAAGCGAACTCCGGCGCCACCAACGTTGCGTTCCTCAAGGGCCACATCGAAGACATCCCGCTGCCGGCAAACTCGGTCGACGTGGTGATCTCGAATTGTGTAATCAACCTGGCAGCCGATAAGTCACTGGTGCTGCGGGATGCCTTCCGTGTCTTGAAGCCCGGTGGCCGCTTCGCCGTGGCGGATGTGGTGGCCGAAGGGTCGGTGCCCGCCGCGTTGCGTCAGAACATGGAGGCGTGGGTCGGCTGCATCGCCGGCGCTCTCGAGGTCGATACTTACCGCTCATTGCTGGCCGACGCCGGCTTCGAGGAGATCGATATCGAGATTACCCGTCGCTACACCGTTGCCGAGGCCGGCGTGGATACCGCCGCATTACCCGCTGGATGGGAGGAGGCCGACGGGAAGATTGCTAGTGCCTTCGTCCTGGCGACCAAGCCCATCTCGGGTGGGGAGGAACTTGCTCGCCCTGCGGAGGTGTCGATGGCGTCGTCGGGCTGTTGTGGTGGCGGATCTTCGTGTTGCCGTTAGGGGCATGTCCCGAGTGCCGGAGGCGCTGATGCTTATCTCCTTCGCCTCGATCCTTCTCGGCTATCTGCGCGAGGTTGCCGAAGTCGTGCTTGTGGGCTTTGTGATTGCCGGCGCGATCAATGCAGTGGTGAACAAGGAGGCAGTCGTTCGCTACTTGGGACAGAATTTGATAGTGTCCAACCTGCTTGGGGCGACAATCGGTGTGGTGACACCGCTGTGCTGCTGCTCCGCGATTCCCACGGCGCTGACGCTCTATCGCGCTGGAAGTAGGCGAGGGCCCGCCTGTGCCTTCCTGATTGCCACACCCTGGTTCAATTGGTACGGCATTACCGCGCTCGTAATCTTCCTGGGTGTGCGGGTGTCAGTGGTGATCGCTGTCTCCGCCGTGGTGATTGCCTTTATGACCGGTGTATTGATCGATCTTGTCATTCCGGCAGAGTCGTACAAGTCCCTCATTCCTCTGGCGATCGAGTCGGCAGCGTGCTCGTGTGGAGACACCTGCTGTAGTCCAGCGGATACGACACAAGACCCCCTCTTCGACTTTTCCGCTCCAGGCGCCAAGCTGCGTGAAGGGCTGCGATTCGCATTAGATCTACTCCGCGAGGTTGGACCGTGGATCATCATCGGCGTCGTGCTTGGCGCGGCGGTCGAGGCCCTCGTTCCCGAGCATGTATTCACACAGTACCTCGGCGGAGCGAGTCTGCTCGGGCTGCTTGCCGCGATTCTCGTCGCCGGCTTGTTTTCCGCGGATAGCCTGGGGACGCTTCCTTGGGTGCAGTCACTGCTAAGCAAAGGATTGGGCCCTGGAAGTGCAATGGTGCTTTTGGTCGCCGGTGTGGGCACCAACCTCTCCACGCTTGGCCCGGTTGCTCGACTCATGGGACGACAAACGGCGGTGATTTATGGAACAAGTGTGGTCGTGCTTGCCGGCGTCCTTGGTCTCGGACTTAATCTAGCCCTGTAGTCGTTCTACCCGGTAAAGAACTCCGTCAACACGGGAGCGAGCACCTCGGGGGCTACCTCGTGCGTTTGTCCGTCCAGGGTACGGCGTCGCGCATGGGGTAGGACATCCACCAACGCCTGCGCGGCGTGTTGCATAGACGCAGGACTCGCCCCGCCATCCACGACGAGGGCGGGGACCGTGACCGAGGACCACCGCGTCAGCGGCGCAGGGCTGCCGAACTGGGTGTCGCCCAGTACTCTACCGTCGTAGGACAGTGTGTGCGCCACCGCCTCGAAGGCCGGCCAGAAGGGCTGGTCGCGCATCGACGCGACGACCTCGGTTGGGAGGCCCACCGCCGTTGTCATGGTGTAGGCGACCGCGTCGCCGCGCCGGCCCGCGGTGATCAGCGCGTCGAGCTGCGCCACGTACTCCCGTGGCAGGGGCGGACGGCTGTCGTCGACGATAAATGGTGGCTCGTATAGTGCCAGCTTGTCGATGGACAATCCGTGTGCCGCTGCCTCCAGGGCCAGTGCCGCACCGGAGGACATGCCGATTGCACGAACGTCCTTCATCTATAAATCGGAGCAGGTAGTGCGTTCTCGACATTGCGCCTCGACTGGGCGCCGCGCGAGGCATTGGGTGCGCCCGCGCTGCGCGGACGCAAGCGGTTGACTTGTAAACTGAGCACGCACGTGGCGCCTCGGCGCGATGAAGACTGTGCGGATGTCGACAAATCCTCATCTGCTCCGATCTACCTGTGAG
>JBPCKK010000118.1:0-5143 GCA_051004335.1 Chloroflexota bacterium | reverse complement strand
ACAGCGAGACCAGCGCCTCAGCCAGAAAGGCGTAATCTTCAAGAAAGGCGCCGATCGTGCTCGGCCCTTCCCTGTAGCTTCGCAACAGCCGGCCTTCAGGGCGCAGCGCAGCCAGTATGAAGTCCGCAGCCCGCCGAGCTGCTACCAGATAGCGCGGCTGCTTGAGCGCCCTTCCGGCTTCAGCGAGCACTTGTATAGCGAGGCCATTCCATGCAGTGAGGATTTTGGTGTCGAGGCCGGGTCGGATGCGATTCGACCGGGCGGCCAAGAGCAAGAGGCGAGCTTGATCCAGCGTGCGCGACGCGTCCTCGTATGTCTGTCCCATCTCCGCCGCCACTGACTCCAAGGAGCGGGCCTGGATGAGGATATTTACGCCGTCAAAGTTTCCCTCGGGGCTCACTCCATAGCGGGCGGACGCAAGCGCCGCCATTTTCGGCCCCAGCACGCGCTCGAACTCATCCGGCGTCCAGACATAGAACTTTCCCTCCACGCGTTCACTATCGGCGTCCTCCGACGAGAAAAACGCGCCGTCCGGAGCTACGAGAACTCGCAGCATGTAATCGAGCGTCTGCTCCACTACAGAGCGAAAGAGAGGATCACCGCTGACCTGGAAAGCATGGAGGTAGGTCCGGGCAAGTAGAGCATTATCGTACAGCATTTTTTCGAAGTGAGGCACCAACCAGTGTCCGTCGACGGAGTACCGCGCGAACCCCCCGCCTAATTGGTCGTAGATGCCGCCGGCCTGCATATGACGCAGTGAAAAGAGAACAAAATCACGCGCTTCCGTGTCGTCGAATCGATGCGCCAGGCGCAGAATAAGATCGAGCCCCAAGGGCTGGGGGAATTTTGGCGCGCCACCAAATCCGCCCGATCGATGGTCAAATTCGTGGGAGGCGGCCCTCAGAGCAGCCCGCAAAAGGTCAGGATTCAGCGCTACGGCCTCTCCGGTGCGCGTTTGCGCCTGTGCGATGTGGCGAGTAAGAATCGCCGCGTTGTGCAGTAAATCGGCACGGCGCTCGCGGTACGCGTCGGCTATAGCTGCCAATACATCGGGCCAGGCGGCTATTCCGCGGCCCGCTACCGGCGGAAAATACGTTCCGCCAAAAAACGGTAGTCCGTCGGGAGTGAGAAACACATTGAGCGGCCAGCCGCCCTGTCCGCTCATCGCCTGAACCGCCTCCATGTAGATTGCATCAACGTCCGGTCGCTCCTCGCGGTCCACCTTGATATTGACAAAGTGCTCGTTCATGAAGCCGGCGATGGTTGCATCCTCAAACGACTCGTGGGCCATAACATGACACCAATGACACGCCGAGTAACCTACACTCACCAAAATCGGCTTGTCTAGACTTTGGGCCAGAGACAGCGCCTCGTTGCCCCACGGGTGCCAGTCGACAGGATTCTCCGCATGCTGCAGAAGATAGGGGCTTTTTTCACCGGACAGACTGTTCGGCATCGTCGCGCACCTCTCGAAAGGCATTCAATTCTCGCTGTATCTATTCTACGAGCGGTGGTATACTGAGCCACTTTTCGAGAAAGAAGGGGAATGTGATGGCCGCAGAGGACGCGGAGCGCGACGTGACAGCAACAGCGAAGGTAGAGAGTACGTCCACGCTCGCCCTCGCCCTCGCCCTTGCCGCGGTGGCCGCCGTCGGCGCCGGCATTGGCATCCAACAGATACTCACGCGACGTTTGAGCAAACCGGAAGTTGCAAGGCTTCGGTTCTACCGCTACTTGCGGGAGCGCGGTCACCTCGAATCTTAACCGTCCGGAGTGCCCTACTAGGCGCTCTCCTGCTCACGGGTGTTCTCGCTCCCCGCGCGGTCCAGGCCAATGGACATGCGCGGCAACAGGTCTTGCTGGTTCGGCATGATCGCGTTGCCCTCCGATCCGCTCCCTCGCTCCACGCACCAGTGCTGGCTACACTGATCGAACAGACGCAGGTCCAGATTCTGAATGCCCAGCCGCGGTGGGACAAGATTCTCCTGTGGGATAGCATTCAAGGCTGGATTCGTCGCGTCGATCTAACGACACGGCGGCCTTGGCCGACCGTCTCGACCTACCGGGCTCCCGAGGTCCAGACCCCGATTCGAGTCCACGGACCGACGCCAGTGGAAGCCGGCGCCACTGTTCTTACCCGCACATCGGTGTTGCAAGCTCCGGGAGGTCGGACAATCGGGCTGGTTCTCCCCGGCGCGTCAGTGCGGGTAACAGCGTTTCAGCAAGATAGCGACGGCAGAGTGTGGTACCGAGCCGCACCTGGATGGATTCGCGGAGATGGCATTCGCTTTACCCGAGGGAATGCACCTGGCCAGGTATGGCGTCCGGTCACCGGCAAGGGCATGTGGCTCACGCTCGGCGTCATCGCCGATACGGCGCCGGACATTTTAGTACGGGCGGCGCGGCACAACGGCGTAACTCATCTCTATCTTGAAGCAGCAATTTCCCCGCTCGGCTTCCATGGGCGCTTTACCGTGGGCCCACTGATCGACGCCGCGCACCGGGCACATATCAGCGTGATTGCCTGGGTGTATCCGTATCTCCTCGATGTGGCGGGAGACGTACGCCTTACCATGCACGTGGCGAGTTTCCGCACAGAGACAGGCGGTCGATTCGATGGTATTGCCGCCGACCTGGAACGAAATATTGCCGTTTGGACCGTGCGCGCCTACGGCCAATTGGTGCGTGCGCTGGCGGGTCCGCGGTATCTGTTGATTGGCGTGACGTATCCCCCGCAGTCGTCGCCCGATTTCCCCTTTGCTGAGGTGGCCGCGAGCTTTGACGTGCTGGCGCCCATGGATTATTGGCATCAGACTCGCACTCCTCCCTCCGGCGGTGCGCCGTACGACAGTGCGTACGGCTATCGCTACGCAGTTGACTCAATAGCGCAAATCCGCGTCGACGCGGGTCGCGGTGTTGCCGTAGCGCCAATCGGGCAGACATTCGACAACTTTGGCCATCTCGAGATGGGACCAAATGCTCCTTCCTCCGGCGAAATCCAGGGCTTCCTCCGGGGATGCAAGCATTCCAAAGCTATCGGCGTTTCCTTTTTCCAGTGGATGACCGCGACCAGCGACGAGTGGCGGGCGATTCACGACTTTCACTACTAAATGCGGGAGATGCGCATTCACGGCAACGGGGGCGCAACGACCACCGTAAGCGTGCTATTCTGTGCCCATCACGCCTTCTCAGCTTGACCATTGACTCACAAAGGTACAGGCGGACGCGGCTCAATATGAAACTGCTGCATGAGGGAATAGATTGCACGAGACAACTACCGACGACAAACCATTGACCACCCTCAGCGATGAAGGCGTTGTCGGTGACCCGACCAACGGCGCACCCGCTGCTGAAGCGCGCGTAGCGGTACTGCTGGAAGTAGCAGGCGATGACGTCGATGAGATCGACGCCGTCATCACCGATCTCGCAACGAACCACGCCTCCGTGGAAGAGGTCGATGCGGTTGACGACGACGAAGCTGCGGCCAAAGTGCTGGAACGGGTCCTTGACGCCGAGGGCACCCCCGTCGACGACCCCGTCCGTATGTACCTCCGGGAAATCGGTCGTGTGCGGCTGCTTCGCGGTACCGAGGAAGTCGATCTGGCTCAGGCGATGCGTGACGGTGATGCTCAATTGCAGCTTCGGCGCCAAAATGAACCATGGGACCAGAGCATCATTGAGCGCGGGATGGAAGCGCGGCGCAAACTGACCGAAGCGAACCTGCGCCTGGTGGTCAGCGTCGCCAAGAAGTACATTGGCCGGGGCATGAACCTCCTGGATCTCATCCAGTAGGGCAACATCGGCTTGATTCGGGCGGTCGAAAAATTCGACCACACCAAGGGGTACAAATTCTCGACGTACGCCACCTGGTGGATCCGCCAAGCCATCACCAGAGCAATCGCTGATCAGGCGCGGACTATTCGAATCCCTGTCCACATGGTCGATACGATCAACAAACTAATACGGACCTCACGTCGTATGATGCAGGACCTGGGGCGCGAGCCGACCCACGAGGAGATCGGCGCGGAAATGGGGATAACCCCCGAAAAAGTGCGCGAGATCATGAAGGTTGCCCAGACGCCGGTCTCGCTAGAAACACCGATTGGCGAGGAAGAAGACAGCAACTTGGGTGACTTCATTCCCGATGAGTCCGGTCAGGCTCCCTCTGATGCAGCGTCCTTTCAGATGCTGCGGGAATCAGTGGAGGACGTGCTAGAGTCTCTGTCGGAGCGCGAACGACAGGTACTGCGCCGTCGCTTCGGCTTGGTGGACGGCCGCCAGCGCACGCTTGAAGAGGTCGGGAAGGAATTCCAGGTGACACGCGAGCGTATCCGCCAGATCGAGGCGAAAGCGTTGCGCAAGCTGCGGCACCCCTCGCGCAGCCGAAAGCTGCGTGACTTTCTCGACTCATGATGTATGTCGCCTTGTTTGAACCGATCCCCACGCGCCTCATATACTTCGGTAGCACGTGCGGCAGGTGATCACGGCCGTGCCTCTCTATTCCGGCGTAGCTCAGTGGTAGAGCGAGCGGCTGTTAACCGCTTGGTCGTAGGTTCGAGTCCTACCGCCGGAGCCAGACTTTTTTAAGAGGTAGAACGTCTGACGTTCTACCTCTTGTCTATCCCAAGGACTGATAGGCCGAGCGTATAAGTTCGCGCCGTCCGAGGTGGGTTGCCAGGTGCAAACCCTGCACGCCAAGCACGAGGCCGAGCGACACCAATCGCGACGTGTCACGCGCGCCGCTGTAGGTCGCGTCGCCCGTCACTAGACCGCAGATCAGGTGCCAGGCACGGGGCGAGCGCTCAACGAACCGGGCCCAGAGGGTGGGAGCAGCGTGAAAGAGCGCGTGTAATTGGCGAGCCACGCATAGATCAGTACCTAACACACGTTCGACATCCTCGGCATAGCCAAGCAGTGACTCTGTCTCACCGCTGAGATACCGAGCGAGATGTTGGGCGGCAGCGCGTCCACTCCAGATCGCGGCGAAGATTCCTTCTCCGCTCAGCGGGTCGAGGAGTCCGGCGGCGTCACCGGTCAGCAATATATTCTCGTCGACCAGAGTCGCTCCCGCTTGGCGCACCGGTAATGGGTGCCCACGCACGCCCCAAAACGCGCTGGGAGCGAAGCCATAGTAGCGAGCTAA
>JBPCKK010000117.1:0-4852 GCA_051004335.1 Chloroflexota bacterium | reverse complement strand
TGCTAAGGGTTACCGTGTAATCGTACATGATCCCGAGTTGCCGCGGGAAGACGGGCGGCGACATCAAGACTCTCGCGGTTCCCTGATCACTTCATCGAGCCAACGCCGCTCGTCCGCGACAAGTCTCGCCGCGGGCAGCAGGTCGGGACGCCGGCGATAGGTCTCGAGTAACGCCTGCCGTCGTCTCCAACGCGCGATCTCTCCATGATGGCCCGAGAGCAGGATCTCTGGAACCGCCCAGGAGCGAAAGGTGGCGGGGCGCGTGTAGTGCGGGTACTCGAGAACGCCGTCAGGGCTGAATGACTCTTCCTCCGCTGATCCTTCGGCGAGGGCGCCGGGGAGCAGGCGCATCACCGCATCGGTGATGACCATGGCGGCAAGCTCACCATTGGAAAGGACATAGTCGCCGATAGATAGCTCGTCAGTCGCCAGATGGGAGCGGATGCGTTCATCCACTCCCTCGTAGTGTCCGGCGAGCAGGATAAAATGAGGGAGGGCGGCGAGGTCGCGGACAATCTGCTGAGTAAACTGGCGACCACGCGGTCCGAGAAGGATGACCGGCGTGTTCGCCGCCAAATCCAATGACTCAACCGCGGCAAACATCGGCTCCGGTTTCATCACCATTCCGGCCCCGCCGCCGAACGGATAGTCATCGGTCATGAGATGGCGTCCGATTCCGAACGGGCGCAGATCCACGAGATCAACCATCGCAAGTTTGCGTGCGACAGCACGCGACACCAAACCCTGCCGCAACCACCCATCGAACAGCGGGGGAAACAGCGTGACGATCGTGACGGTGAGGATGCTGGTTGAATGCGCGTGCCGCGCGGGGCTGCCGCTGTCCTTAGTCACTCGCCGTCAGCACCCACTGCTCCACCACCATCCGCTTCCCCTCGAAATCAAGAGAACGAACCGCGTCCTTGATGCCGGGAATGAGGAGCGCGTCGCGCCCGCTACCGACTACGTAGACGTCGTTGCTCCCGGTGCGCATCACCTCCGAGATAGCGCCGAGGTCACGCCCCTCGGCGGTACTCACCACAAAGCCCACCAGATCGTCGAGATAGTAGTGCCCTTTGGGAAGAGGCGCCGCCGCCACCCGCGGAATGGTTACATCCATGCCAACAAGCTCGGCCGCTCCTTCCGGCGTGTCGATACCGCGCAAGGTAAGCAGCATCATGGATTTGTGGGGGCGGATGTTTTCGACCACATGCGCATGGTGGTGGGCACCGAGATACAGCTCGTCGAACTGACGCAACCGTTCAGGATAGTCGGTGCGCAACTCCATCTTGAGTTCGCCCCGGAGACCAAAAACGCCGGCAATGCGCCCCACCTGCATCCATTCGCCGTCGAAAGCGCTCATGCTCTCTCGGGTCCGCGGTTCAGTCGATTTCGAGCATGGCACGCGTCCCGCGGTGGATTGACGAGACTTTGAGGAGCGTGCGTGTAGCGCGAGCCACGCGCCCCCGGCGGCCAATCACTTTCCCAATATCGCGCGAGGCAACGTGCAGATGGTAGACGACGGCGTCATCTTCCTCGGTTTCGGTGAGTTCCATCTCTTCCGGGTGGTCGATCAGCGACCGGGCGACGTACTCGATCAATTCACGCGTCACGCGGTTGGTTCCTCGGGAGTCGCGGCGCCAGCGGGCTTGCGCACGTCCGCCGGAACTATGTTGAACTTGCTGAGAAGTTTGGTGACGGTATCGGTCGGCTCGGCCCCGCGACGGAGCCAGCTAATCGCCTTTTCCTCGTCGATCCTAATCAATGCGGGGTTGGGCACCGGGTTGTAAAAGCCCACCTGGTCCAGATAGCGGCCATCCCGCGGCGACCGAGAATCTGCTACAACAATGCGATAGCTCGGCTGGTGCTTTGCGCCCACGCGCCGCAGTCGAATCTTAACGGGCAATGTATGTCTCCTTCTTTCTACAGCCGGCTCCGGCCAGCCAGGGCACTACTCAATGTGATTTCGTCGGCGTACTCCAGGTCACCACCCATGGGAAGGCCGCGCGCCAGTCGGGTCACGTCCGCGCCCAACGGCCCAATAAGCTTGGTTAGATACATCGCGGTGGCGTCACCCTCGAGATTCGGGTTCGTGGCAAGGATGACCTCATCCACTCCACCGGCGGCCACGCGATGCACTAGTTCACGGATTTTCAACTCATCCGGCCCGATTCCCTCCATAGGAGACAGCGAACCGTGCAGTACATGATACAGGCCCTTGTACTGATCGGTGCGCTCGATGGCCAGAACATCCAGCGGTTCCTCAACCACACAGATGCGCGCGGTGTCTCGACGAGGATCGGAGCACAGCTCGCAGGGACTTCGATCAGTGATGTTGAAACACTGCGAACAGAGAACCACCTTGCTCTTGAGCTCGATAATCGACTCGGCCAAGGCTTGTGCCTGCTCGCTCGACGCGCGGAGCAGGTAATAGGTCAATCGTTGAGCCGTCTTTGGTCCGATACCGGGCAGACGTGCAAACTCATCCACCACCCGGGCAATCGGCTTTGCTGTTACTGCCATGGAAAAAGTGAAATACTCCTCGGGACACGACCAGCGATGGGCCCGGAGGCTCGACTATGCCGTCCGGTCAAGGAAGTCCGGGGAGGCCCATTCCCCCTAAGCCACCGGTAGCCGCGCCGATCTTCGACTGCATAAGTTCCTGCGCCTTGTTTTGCGCATCCTGGATAGCGGCAAGAATGGCATCTTGTAGCGTTTCCACATCCTCGGGATCTACAAACTCGGGATCGATAGTGAGACCCTCCACCATCTGGTGTCCGTTCATAACCACGATCACAGCGCCACCGCCGGCCGACCCTTCAACCGTCTGACTGCCCAGCTCTTCCTGGGCCTGTTGCATCTTCGCCTGCATCTGCTCGATTTGTTTGAGCATCTTTGGATTAAGCACGCCGCGGTCCTCCCACTCTTTTCTCCTGTTCGAGAGATACCCGTGCCGGAATGGCAACGATCTCCCGCGGAGTACAACCGAATTCGACTATTTTATCAAGAATTGCCGTTTTGCATCTGTCGCACGTGATACTGTCGGAACTGCTCGGCAGCCTCATCAATGAAGCCGTCGTCCTCCTGAACCGCCTGGGCGCCACGCAGCGCCACTACCTCTTCCTTGGTGGTACGCACGCAATTTACTCGATACGCACTCCCGACCACCTCGACAATAATCTCCTCAAGAAGCCGGCGGCGCTTCACGTCCGACAACTGCGTACGGTGGAAATCATGTTCGAAGCCCACGGTCACCTCTCCTTGCTCCACACGAAGGAGATAGCCGGAGCGGAGAACAGCCTGCAACATCTTGCTCCGATCGCGCATGCGGGATACGATCTCCGGCCACCATGTTTCCACATCACCGCCTTGTGATGTGGGGGGCGGCGCGGCTGTACTCGATTCGGCCTGATGACCATTCGCGCCGGGCAGCGCGGGCGCCTCCGATCGTCGCGCCTCCGGTGCCGCGGGCTCGACGGAAGGCGTACTCGGTGTGGAACGCGGAACATTCGGTTTCACTTGCTCCGCTTGACGCGCCGGCGCCGGGGCGGAGGGTGCCGGGAGAGGGTGCTCTTTTTCGGCGGTCGGCCGGTTGTTCCCGGAGAGGGAGAGACCGGCCTGCACGAGCGCCACTTCCAACGGAAGCGACGCTACCAGGTCGTACTTGGCGCTAAACTCACGCTCCGTCAGCGCTTGCAGGACGGCCAGGACGCGGTGCTCGTCCAGCTGACCGCGATGGCGTTCAAGGTCGGCATGGAGCCCGGGATCGATGGTGAACGCGGAGATATTGGCGCCGGAGACGGCAAGAAGGAGGGCACGCCAATAGCCGATTAATTGGTTCAGCAACTGTTGAGGCTCGCCACCGGCGGCAATGAAACGGGCCGCCTCGTCCAAACCGGATCCCACATCGCCGACGAGAAGCGCATCGCTCAACCTCACCACCAAACCTGGATCAGCCAGACCAAGCGATTGCCGAATGTCGCCTTCATTAATATCGCCACTGGTGTAGGCGGACGCTTGATCGAGTAGGCCCACGGCATCGCGCAAGCTGCCCTGCGCCTGCTGCACTATAAGGTTGAGAGCCGCACCCGACACAGTGAGGCCCTCGCCCAGCGCAACCTCCTGAAGCCGCGCGAGGGATGTGGCCGGGGCTATGCGATGAAAGTCGAGCCGCTGGCAGCGCGAGGCGATGGTCGCCGGCACTTTGTGCGGCTCCGTGCTGGCAAAGACGAAGATCACGTGCGGCGGTGGCTCTTCCAGTGTCTTCAGAAAGGCATCGAACGCCCCACCGGAGAGTCGGTGAACCTCATCGACGATATAGACCTTGTACCGCCCCTCCGCGGCGGCATAGGCCACGCGCTCACGGAGATCCCGGACATTGTCGACACCGGTGTTCGAGGCGGCATCAATCTCGATAACATCCAGCGCCCGCCCCTCCTGTGCCGCCAGACACGAGTCGCACACGCCGCACGGGTTACCATCCCGCGGATTCACACAGTTGACGGCTTTCGCCAGGATGCGTGCCGCGCTCGTCTTGCCCGTCCCGCGTGGGCCAGTGAAGAGATAGGCGTGGGCTATTCGCTGATTGCGCACGGCATTGCGCAAGGTGCGAACTACATGTTCCTGCCCCATGAGATCATCGAATGATCGTGAACGCCATTTACGGTAGAGAGACGTCACACCGACCCTCGTGCGAGCGGACTGTACTGTGGACGCAAACCAATGCGGTCCTGTACCTTCGCCACCACCGGCCCCGAAATCTGGCGGGCGCGATCGGCACCCAGACGCAGTACGTCATCGACCCGTTCAGGCGCCGCTGCGTACTCGGCGTAGTGCCGCTGCACTGGTTCCAACG
>JBPCKK010000116.1:0-4535 GCA_051004335.1 Chloroflexota bacterium | reverse complement strand
CTGACGTGACGCGTACCGAACAAGCGCTTGCCAACGCCCTGGCATTGAACCGATAGGGGACGGCCCCGTGCCGCCGCCATTCGAGGTAGCGCGGGGCGGCGCCCCGCGTGCTCACGGTCGACGCTGTCCCCTCCCCCCGAACTGGTTCGCCTCGGGACACTGTGGTATCAGGCCGCGTTTGCTGGGAGGAACCGGTGCATAGGCCAGCCAC
The DNA here is from genome assembly GCA_051004335.1 of Chloroflexota bacterium. Taxonomy (GTDB): domain Bacteria; phylum Chloroflexota; class UBA5177; order UBA5177; family UBA5177; genus CAVSUG01. The sequence continues at coordinate 4,324 of JBPCKK010000116.1, read as the reverse complement.
GCGGGGACCGCGCCCCGCGCTACACCAACGGCATCAGGTGTCTCGCGATTTACTGACTTTGGGACTGCCTCAGGATGACGCCACTTTGTTGAGCAGGAGTTCGATCTTGGCGAGCAGACGGGGTAGTTCGATCGGTTTAGTGTCGTAGTCGTCACATCCCGCCTCCAGCGCTTTCTCCCGATCGCCGGACATCGCATGCGCCGTCAGGGCGATGATGGGAAGCGCGTGCGTCTCGGGAGCAGCACGCAGTTGTCGGGTAGCTTCCCACCCATCGATCACCGGCAAGCTCATATCCATGAGGATCAAGTCCGGCGCTGTGGAACTCGCCATGGCCAATCCCTGACCGCCATCCATGGCGATGACAACCTCATACCCTTTGCGCGTGAGGCGGCGGGACAGCATGTCCCGATTCATCTCGTTATCCTCGACGAGTAAAATTCTAGACAAGCTTCTCCTCCTCACGCTTTCCTTCACTATTCGCCATGGATGCCTCCAGGAGTTGGCGAACCTCGGCGAGTACGTCCTCACCATCGGTTGCGCTCTTTTGAATAACCTTCATCACGTAGCCGTTTAGGCGTTGGCGCTCCTCCATGCTAATGTCCTTGGCGGTAAGAACGACCACGGGAATCGAACGCCACTCCGGGCGGCGGCGCAGTTCCTCCACTACCTGAAAACCATCCATCTCCGGCATCATCAGATCGAGCAAGATCACTCCCGGCGTCTGGAATCGCACCGCCTCTATCGCCTCACGCCCGCCAACCGCCTCCCGCACCGTCCAGCCATCCGTCTCCAGCATACGCCGCACCATCTCCCGAGTACCGGCGTCATCATCAACCACGAGAACCGATGCCGACCGCGTGCCGCTGTGCCGGCGGAGGACGGCAAGCAGCCGTTGGCGGTCAACCGGCTTGGTCAGGTAATCCGACGCATCCAGCGCGTAGCCCTGCGCTTTGTCATCCACAATGGAGAGCATGACCACCGGAATATCATGCGTGGTGGCGTCCGCTTTCAGCTCGCTCAACACCGCCCAGCCATCGATACCAGGCATCATCACGTCGAGCGTAATGACCTGCGGATGGAGTTTGCGCGCCAACTCGATGCCTTCCTGACCGTTGGAGGCGGTGATCACCTGGAACCCCTCCTTGCTCAGAAGTCGGAGCAAGAGATCACGCATGCTCGGTTCGTCGTCAATCACCAAGACGGACCGTGCGCCGGCGTGCGCCGGCGCCAGTTTCTTCTCGCTTGCGCTCGCCGGCGAGGTGGAGGCGGCCGGCAGCCGGATGGTAAAGGTGGAACCGGCGCCCGGAGTGCTCTCTACCGTGATGTCACCGCCCATCATGCGACAGAGACGGCGACTGAGCGCCAAACCAAGTCCGGTTCCACCAAAATCACGGGTGGTGGAGGCGTCGGCCTGGGTGAATTCCTGAAACAGGTGATCAATCTGGCCGGCGGTTAATCCGATGCCGGTGTCGCGCACGCTAAACGAGACCCAATCGACATCCTCCTCGCGCTCGCGGTCCACCGTGAGCGTGATCTCCCCGTCCCGGGTGAACTTCGCCGCGTTGCTCAGCAGATTGAAGATGGACTGCCGCACTTTCGTCACATCGGCATGCATCACGCCCAGAGCCGGATGACAGGACACCTCCAGGGAGTTGTGATTCTGCTCAACCAGGGGGTGGACAACGGCGGCGACCTCGGCGATGACGGACTCCACCTCAAAGCTCTCCGCATAGAGATCCATCTTGCCCGCCTCGATTTTGGAGAGGTCCAGAATGGCATTGATTAGCTCGAGCAGATGCTTGCCCGCGTGGTTGATCTTGCGCAGATCCGGGAGATAGCACTTATCGCCCAGATCGGTGGCTTCTTCCTCCAGCATCTCGCTGTAGCCGATGATGGCGTTGAGCGGCGTGCGCAGTTCATGGCTCATGTTGGCCAGGAACACACTCTTCGCCCGGCTTGCCTCTTCAGCGCCCGCGCGCGCCTGCTGAGCTTCTTCAAAGAGGCGAGCGTTTTCCAGGGCAATGACCGCCTGGCGCGAGAGGCCGATCAAGAAATCCAGGTCCGCCGGCGTAAAGGGATCTCGCCGTCCCGAACGCCAGACAGCCATCATGCCGATGACCCGCTCTCCGGCTAATAATGGAGCAGCCATCAACTGCTCCTCGGTCTCGGCCGCGGTGCCGGGGATAAGCGTCACGCGTGGGTCGCTCGACGTGTCATTTACCACCTCGGCGGCCCCCCGGCCGGCAAGGTCACCAAGCACACCCGTTCCCACGTGAATCGGGTAGGCTTTGATCGCCTCGGCCTGATACCCGAGCGTCACAACCGCCTGGAAGGTCTGGCCGCTCGGCTCGGGGAGGAACACCGCGCTGGTATCGGCGATCAGCAACTCCTTGGCCCGCGCCGCGATACGCTCCAGGACGCCATGAAGATCCAGCGTGGCCGAAATGTCGCGTCCCACCTCGGCCAGCGCCGCCATCTCACTTGCCCGACGCTGTGTCTCCGCATAGAGTCGCGCGTTCTGGATTGCCACGGCAACATTGGCGGCTATGGTGGTGAGCAAGCGAACATCACTCTGATCAAACGCGTTCTCGCGTTCGGTGTCTTGCATGCTAATCACGCCGATCGCCTGCTCACCCAGTATGATCGGCACACCGACGAGAGAGCGGGCCGGCGTACCAACGATTTCCTGGCCCGGGATGTGCCGCATGGCCGGGTCCAGCAGTGGCCGGCGCGATTGGAGGATTTGGGATGTAACGCCTTCACCGAAGCGGAGGACGGTGCCGGACATGCGCCGGCCATTGTCAATATCGTAGGGGAAGTGAATAAGGTTCGTTCGTGGATCGTGGAGCGCCACGTAAATGTTCTGCGCCGCGAAGGTTTCGCGCAGGGTCTCGCCGATTACCTTGATAAGCGCGTCCAGGTCTAGGTGCTGAAACAAGGCCTCGCTGATGCGGTTGATAGTAGTCAGTTCCGTGGCACGTTGTTCCATGGAGCGGTTTGCCTCGCGCAGATCAGCGGTGCGCGCGGCAACGCGTTCCTCCAACTCGCGATTGGCATCCACAATCTCCCCATAGAGCTGGGCATTCTCCAAGGCAGCCGCGGCCTGCGAAGTGAGAACCGTAAGCAAGTCCACGTCCTCGGTAGCGAAGCAGCCAAATACGGTACGCATATCCACGTAGAGGAGGCCGAGAAGACGACCGTGGGCCACGAGAGGAAGGCCAATGATCGAACGAAGGCGCAACTGGGGAAGTTCATCCCCATCGTCTGCCCCCGCATCGCGAACATCCTGACGAAGTTCAGGCTGGCGAGTTCGGGTCACCGTCGCCAACAGATCCGTTGCACGCTCCCGAACGACAGGCAATGCGTCTGTGTCGAGGCCACGAGCCACGATCGATCGCTTGCGCCCGGCGCCGTCCAGTAATACAAGAAACGCGCATTCAGCGCCGCTGAGTTCGACCACTTCATCCATGACAAAGTCGAGCAGCGTCTCATCGCGATGTTCGTTGAGCCGCGCGTTGATGTCCAGCATCCGGCTGAGTTGATCGCGCACACTTGCCTGCGTAGGCGTGCCCGAAAGGGAAGAGTCCTCGCCGGACAGACCAGCTTCCGCCGCCTGCCGCGCCCGTTCCAGGACAATGGCTCGATTGATCGGTACCTTGTTGAGGTAGTTTCGCCGCAGCCCCGCATCACTCACCGCGTCGATGTTGGCGCGCATCGCGGTATTCGCGTGCTCAAGGGCGGTCCGCGCTTCCTCATCATGAGCGATATCAGGCCCGGCGCGGAGTACTTGATAATGGAGCCACCAGGTGTTCTGCGCCGGCGTGTCCGCGTTGAGATGGTCGAGCTTCTGTTGTAATTCCACCGCCTCTGAGGTACATCGGTACGCCGCATCCCAGTCTCCCATCGTCAGATACATGCTGCCGAGCCAGGAGAGGGCCGCCGGCACCTCCGGTGGTAGACCCATCGATCGGAAACCGTCAACTGCCTCCTGCAATTGCCGGCGGGCTGCCGGCAAGTCGTCCTGCGCCAGGGCAAGCTTGCCGAGACCAAGCAGGTAGTACGCCTCGTTGAAGGGATGGTTTTCCCGCCGCGCGAGGGCAAGGCCTTCGTCATACGCGTGTCGAGCTTGCTCATGAGCGCCCAATTCGGCGTATGCCCTTCCCAGCGAATCGAGAGATGCACTGAGACTGGCATTTGCCCCCATCGCACGGGCCATCTCGACACTTCGCGCTGTGTATTCGAGTCCCTTTCCATAGAGCCCCAAATTCAAGTAGAGCAGGCCGAGGTTGTTCTCTTCGAGGGTTTGTTGCGGACGGTAACCGAT
>JBPCKK010000115.1:0-3823 GCA_051004335.1 Chloroflexota bacterium | reverse complement strand
CCTCTTCGCTGAGCGCCGCCAGCACGCCTCGCACCCGAGGATTGCCGCCCTGCTCGGGCATCGGTATCTCTTCCATCTCCGGCACGTTGGTTCGCACTTGCCGCTGTCGCCGAAAATCGTCGATTGCCCGGTTGCGCGCTACCCGGTACAGCCATTGCTGGTTCACCGATTTGCCGCGCCGCAGATTCTCATAGGCACGGGCATAGGTGTCCTGCAGGCAGTCGAGGGCCAATTCACGCTCTCGGGTTAAGACCAGCAGAAAATTGAACAGTGACGTGCCGTACTCCCGCATCAGGCTTGCCAGCCGCTCCTCCGCGTCATCATCATGCCGCACGCCGCTTCGCCCCTCCAGAACGCGGATATTCACCAATGCCACATCCCCACCTCCTTGTACCCGTCGTCTCACGTGTCCACGTTGATACAACGAGAAAGGGCCCCAATTGTCACTGGAGAGTGGAGTAAGGACTGGCTCTTGATTTCTCGATTACAGGTCAGACTTGGATCTGGATATCGGGATTTGGATCCCTAAGCGGTAGATGATGTCACCCTGAAGACTGAAGAACTCGCCCGGGTCCGTGCGCAAGTGGGGCCGAACACTGGCGTACAGGATCGCTAGGTTACTTTCCCAGGGTGCTCGGAGGAACCACCATGAATGTGACGGTGACCTGGAAGCGCACCACGACATCCCGCGGTGCCCCTTCCATCTGCGCGCGGACGCGATACGCACCCTGCTCGGGAAACTGCACGAGGATCGGGAGCGCGATGAGGACTCGGACGGGATCGCCCGGGACCGTCTGCGGCGGCCGGCCCGCCGTGATCTGCGCCTGTGCCTCATACACCGGCGGCCGCTCGTCCTCTGACTCGATCGTCACACGGATACTGATGGGCCGGTTCGCATCGTTCCAATCGATGAGGAAGGATGCGGCAACTGCGAACTGTGTGGGCGGTGGAGGGATATCGACACCCGGCGGCGGCACGAGCTGGGCGATCTGCGACCATCCGCCGCCGAGGACGTACAGCTTCCCCTCAGAAGTCGTCTGTGCTGAATCACAGAGCATCACATACTCCACCCGAGTTTCTCGCCTCGTAGAAGGATCGCTGGCTGAAGTTTGTATTACGCCTGTCATACGCTTATAATACACGGGTGACGCAGCTCATGCCAGCCCGCCATGCATATTTTTGAATTTGAGTGGGACGACGCTAACGTAGCGCATCTGGTACGGCACGGGCTCGATCCCGACGATGTCGATACTATGTTGGAATCCCGAATTACAGTGATGCGGAATAAGCAGACTGGCTCTGGCGACTACAAGTTCATCGGCCTTGGTCGGGGAGGCATTCCCATTACGATTGTTGTCGCGCGCACGGCTGTGCCCGGCCGCTGGCGTCCAATCACGGGCAGGAGGAGCAACGATGCCGAAAGACGCAGCTATGAACACTAAACACAAGGACGCCACTTACCACGACGCCCACCTGGACGATGACGCCGAGTGGGATGAATCGTCCGCCGAGGACATTATGCCTCGTCCGTCGGGGATGACTGTCTTTTCTCTGCGTCTCCCTCGTGAGGAATTCCGCCTCCTCAAACAGGAGGCGGACAAGCGCCACATGTCCATGTCCGAGCTGACGCGCGTGGCGCTGCGCTTCTACGTTGCGCCGCGGGCAACGGGCAGCCTCTCGGCCACCGCCATACACCACCTGCAAGTCACCAGCTATGCGCCAGTCTGGACTGGCGGCATTGGCAACGCGGCCCGGGTAGAGTTCCACAGTCCTGCTCCGCTTGGCAACATCGCCCCGTCTCGGTAGCAGCAGTACAACGGGCATTCCCTGAGCGGGAATTCCGGCAGCACGTGCCCGTCCATGTACAGCGCGATTCGGCCATCAGCCGCCGAGCTTCGCGCTCAGCTTCGATGGTGTCCGCTGGCGTAACTTGGCCATAAACTCCTCGTCTGCCCAGATGGCCCCATCGATCTCCTGTTGATGATCGTAGTAGTAGGCGAGTGCGGCGTACACATCGGGCAACGAGAGACTGTACTGGGTAGCGATCTCATCCGCACTCAGCTCCAGGCGCTCATGCCAAACGACGACATCTTGCACCGTGATCCGATGCCCGGCGATGTGCGGCTCTCCGCCGGCAACGCCCGACGTTACCTCAATATGAGACGAAATGGTGTCCACTGTATCCTCGACGCAACGATCTCCCTGTTGTACCACGTTCCGTCGACCAGGCCCAGGTCGTCTTCCACGCGCACCGTAATGGCAGTCAAGTATTCGGAACGCTACGTTGAGCTGCCCGATAACCGTGACACGAAACATGCGGGCTTGGAGCGGGTGACTAAAATGGTCACAAACCGTGGAGGCGCATTCGAGATGGTTCAGGTAGGGATAGCTGAGTTAAAAGCCCGGCTGAGCGAATATCTGACGCGTGTCAAGGATGGCGAGGAGATCGTGGTGACGGACCGCGGCCGTCCCGTCGCGCGACTGATTGCTCCTGATTGGGGAAATGCGAGCGAGGAGGAATCCCGGCTCCTCGATCTCCAGCGGAGGGGACTGCTACGACTTGGCACTGGAGTTCTGCCCGATGCGACCTGGGAAATGGAGCGCCCGGACGACGCGCAGGGAACGGTCCGTGCCGCGCTCGAGGCGGAACGCGCCGAGGGATACTAGCGGAGGTTTCCACTCCATCGGAAGATCACGTACCCCGCGGCAAGCAACCGACGGTAATGAACATTATGGGCAGCGCGGTGCGCGAACACTTGAGCCTGGTCCGAGCCAATTGTAAAAACATAGCTGGCGGTATGATCGCGCTCCACGATCGCACGATAGGGGAGATACCGATCCAGGGATGGCTGTAACCGATCATCAAGGGCAGCGCAGACGATCTGCTCACGGCTGAGGAACGCAAGCCGGTCGCAGGTCCAGTAATCAGAATAGATGTGGTGCACGTCGTGATGCAGGAGGGTGGATAACAGCACCTGTTGCTCCTGGCTTCGGAATTGGTCCACCGTTGTTGCCGCAAAGGTCGCGGCAGTATCAAGGAAGAGCGCTGTGAGGACGAGCGCCAGGGCCGCTCCGCGAACTGCATGTGCTATTGATACTGTCCCCTGGCTCCATCGACCGCCGGTAGCGACGAGCGGCGCTACCAGAATGGGCAGGGCAATCCATAGGCCGGTTAGGTAGCGAACATCGTACCAGGGCGCCGGCGCCGGCGCTGGACTGATCATGAACCCAGCGAGCGTGAGCCCGGCGCCGGCCAATACCATAAGGCGAGCCAGCAGACGCCTGCGCTCCAGGCCGGCAGCGACTTCCGCGGACTGACTCGTATCTGATCCTCTCGTTAACTTCCGCAGGGACCGAATGGTCGAAACAACGCCGAGGACCAAGAGCGCCAGCAGGGCACTCCCCAAGCCCGCGTGGACAAGAGTGCAACCAATCACGTGGGGTGCGGCGCCAGGTGACAGGGGCCAAGCCTCAGCCGGTGTGAGGCCACATATCCCATTGCCGCCTGTCATCAGCGGCACGTTAACCGCGAGAGTACCTACGATACCACTCGTAATCGATGGATGACCGGTGACCGAGCGAGTGCCGCCGTGGTGGAAGATTTGTAGGACCGCCGCGAATGTCCCACTCCCGGGCGAGGTGACACTCGAGACCAGAACTGGCGATGCCCCTACTATCAGCCCGCCAATCGCCACCGCGGCGACTATCAAGCGCAGCTCCGACCGGCAGGTGTACCACAGATACACGGCGGCAGCGCCAACGAAGGGGAAAACCAGCGGATCGCTCCAGAGGGCAAGCCCCGCTATTACTCCCCAAGCCCCGT
>JBPCKK010000114.1:0-4966 GCA_051004335.1 Chloroflexota bacterium | reverse complement strand
GAGGGCCGACGCGAGTTCGCTAGCCTTGGTCGCTAGTTCGAGAGCGATACGCTTTGGCTCGCCGCCTTCGTGCTCGACATAGAGCAGTACATCCTGTGGCACGCGCTTTCCTTCCCGGCGCCGCTCGGGGCGCTCAACTACTAAATAAACTTACTGGTCTGCAGGAAATCAGCGATGGCTGTCGCCGCCTCTTCAGGCGTTGACGGCTTGATGATCTCGCCTCCCGCCTTTTCGGGGCGTGGGGCGGCGGCCGTGACCGGCGTTTTGCTTCCGGCGAGACCGGCGTCCTGAGGCGCAATTTGGAGATCGGCCAAAGTAAATTTCTGGATTTCCTTGCGCTTGGCCGCCATGATTCCCTTCAGCGAAGGGTAGCGCGGCTCATTCGCTCCCTTGACCACGCTGACCAGAGCGGGAAGGCTCGCGTCGATCTGCTGAAATCCGCCGGCAATCTGCCGTTCGATGCTGATCTGTCCATCGTTCACCTGCACGGCGGCAGCATAGGTAAGGAGCGGAAGCCCGAGGTACTCGGCAAGTCCGCCAGGCACGAGGCCGGAGCGGGCGTCGGTGCTCTCCATGCCGGTGATGACCAGATCGAAAGACTGCTGCTTAATGGCGGCGGCCAGCACCTTGCAGGTGCTAAGCCAGTCGGACCCCACCAATTCCGGATCGGTAATCAACACTCCTCGATCCGCGCCCATCGCCAATGCCTTGCGCATCGTGTCTTCGGCGGACGCCGGGCCCATGGTTACCACGGTGACTTCACCTCCATGCGCTTCCTTGAGCCGGAGAGCTTCTTCCAGGGCGTACTCATCAAAGGGATTGATCACGCTTTCCAGACTTCCGCGGTTCAGCAAGAAGTCGGAGGTCAGCTCTTTTTTCGCCGTGGTATCCGGCACCTGTTTGACGCACACGACTATGTTCACGTCCGCTCCTCTCCATCTTCGTGAGCACGACTGTTCTGAAAGCAAAAGAAAGACCGGAGCGCCGCAACGATCATGGATTGAAAGTGGTAGCGCATACGGGATTCGAACCCGTGGTCTCCGCCTTGAGAGGGCGGTGTCCTAGGCCGCTAGACGAATGCGCCATGCGAGTCAACGCCCCGGTACCTGGCCGTAACACTCGCAGTGTATCAGAGGGTATTTGGAGCGGCCAAAGCGTTACTCAAAGGTAATGAATGAAACAAATTCGATGTCTGACGGTTTCAATCTCTCCCGGCCGCCGAGTTGCGGGAGTTCGACGAGGACTGCCACGGCTACGGGAACCCCTCCCAGTTCGCTGACCATGTCAATTGAGGCGGCAACCGTACCGCCGGTTGCCAGCAGGTCGTCGACCAGCAGCACTCGTTGTCCCGGACGTACCGCGTCGCGATGCATCTCCAGCGTGTTCGCTCCATATTCGAGCGTGTACTGGCGCGAAATCTTCTCGGCAGGCAGTTTGCCCAATTTACGGATGGGAGCGAAGCCGGCGTTCAGCAGGTAGGCGATAGGCGCTCCGAAGATGAAGCCGCGCGATTCCATGCCCACCACTACGTCGACTTGAGCGCCGGCAAAGTAGCTGGCCATGAGGTCCACCGCCTGGTGGAAGCTCTCTGGATCTTGCAGAATCGTGGTGATGTCGTAGAAACGGACGCCCGGCTGTGGAAAGTCCGCCACTTCGCGTATCCTGGAGCGTAGGCTCTCGCTCACTCTCTCTCCTGCTGGGAAGCAGCACATTATAGGTGCGGTGATGGTGAGTCCGGCGGTCGCGATCGACGTAGACGAGCGTTTCGTGGTCTCGCTGTGGGAACGGCAGGCATTCGACTCGGCGGCGCTCGAACCGCTGGGCATGCGCGTGGTGTTTCGCGGACAACCATCCGACGCTGGCGGTCCCGATTACCAGGAGGCCCTGCTTTCAACGTCCGGCAGCGCGCTCACCGAGGGCGATATCGAGTTTCACGTACGGGCATCGGACTGGTACCGGCACGGCCATGCGACTGACGCGCATTACAACTCGGTGATTCTGCACGTGGTATGGATCAATGATGTGGTCGAGACAACGCGGGCTGATGGGGAGTCGGTGCCCACCGTCGAGCTGAGTGGATGGGTGATTGAGGAAGACGCTACGCCTATCCCGGCACCGTCTTCTCTGACCCCCCCAGCGTGTCTTGCGAATCTTCAATGCATCGAGGACTCGCGCCTCGTGGCGGCGATTGATGAACTCGGGCTGATGCGCTTCGACGAACGCACTGAGTGGTTTCGGTCCGAGTGCGTGGTACAGGACCGTGATCAAGTGATCTTCGGGGCATTGCTGGAAGCCATGGGATATTCCTCGAATCGTGACGCCTTCCGACTCCTCGCCGACATCGCGCCGTACGCCTGGGTTATGTCTCGTCCCGCCGATCAGCGTGCCGGCGCTCTATTAGCTGCCGCCGGTCTCGCGTGCGATACGGCGTGTTCGCCACCCTCCCGCCTGCCGGCCAGGACTTGGCGGTTGGCGCGTCTGCGTCCGGCGAATCATCCCGTGGCGCGCATACAGGGTTTGGTCGTCCTGCTCGATCGCATGCGCCCGTCACTCGCTGAGGCGCTCGTTGCGACGGTCGACGAAGCCAAGCGTGCGTCGGATCTTCGCCGGCTGCTGGTAGTCGACGGTGGCGGTACTGCACCAATCGGAGGAGGCAGGGCTGATGAACTGGCGGCGAGCGTGGCGCTGCCATTCGTCGCCGCGCAAACGGCAACGGAAGGCAAGGCGCGCGGGCTCTTCATACGCTATCCGTCCCCGCCACGCACCCGCTGGACACGAGCGATGCTGGCATTATGCGCCGATTCCGGGCATGAGATCCCCGTCAAAACGGCAATGCGCCACCAGGGGCTGCATCTCCTCTATACAAAGTACTGCCGGTACGAGCGAAGTGGGTGCTGCCCGGTGTGCCTACTCGCTGGCAGACGAAATGGTTCGGCGGAGACGGCAACGTAGTACGGGGCCTTGGTTCGCCCGACGTTCCTCACCAGCATATGTCTAACCTGCGAAATGCTCTCGTCTCCAGAGGTTGACAGGGGAACGGCCCACGCTCTTTGCGGATCTTCACGGTGAAAAACCACAAGTCCGGTACTTCGTTCATCACCCGCCTCTGCGATCGATATCGGTCATGTCGTACCAGTCACGGCCGACCTTCATCTCCACCTCGATGGGGACCTTGAGTTCCAGCGCGTGCTCCATGGTCTCCCGAACGAGGGCGCCGACGGGCTCGATCAGGTCTCGCGGAATATCAAAGACCAATTCATCGTGCACCTGGAGGACCATGTGGGCCTCGGGATACTGCTCGGTCAGCGCTAGGTGCAGACGAATCATGGCGACTTTGATGATGTCGGCGGCCGTGCCCTGGATGGGCATATTGATGGCGGCTCGCTCCGCGGCGGCGCGGACGCCGGGGTTGCTTGAGTGAATCTCGGGTGTGTAGCGGCGGCGTTGCAGCAAGGTGGAGACATAGCCGGAAAAGGCAGCCTGTTTGCGCAGGGTGTCCATGAATGCTTTGACGCCGGCGTAGGTGCGGTTGTAGTTCGCAATAAATTCAGTGGCTTCGCCACGCTCGATTCCGGTTTCGTGGGCCAGACGCGCTTCACCGATGCCGTAAATGATGCCGAAGTTGACTACCTTGGCGATGCGCCGTTGGTCGGCGGTGACCTTGTCCAACGCCACACCAAATACTGCTGAGGCCGTGGCTCGGTGGATGTCCTCACCGGTGAGAAAGGCGTGCAATAAACGTTCGTCGCCGGACATGGATGCCAGTATGCGCAGCTCGATCTGTGAGTAGTCGGCTGCCAACAGCACGTTTTCCGGACGAGAGGGTACGAAGGCCCGGCGAATTTTGCGGCCCATCTCGCCGCGTATCGGAATATTCTGCAGGTTCGGATTGGAGGAGCTGAGGCGGCCGGTGGAGGCTACGGTCTGGTTGAAGTCGGTATGTACGCGCTGATCCTCCGGGTTGATCAGCGACGGAAGCGCATCCACGTATGTGTTCTTTAACTTGATCAGTTGCCGATATTCGAGGATGTCATCGACTAGTGGATGTTTGCCGCGTAGGCCTTCGAGCACTTCGTTATCGGTGGAGTAGCCCGTCTTGGTACGCCGTCCCGACGGCAGCTTCAATTCTTGAAACAGAATCTGGCCGAGCTGCTGCGTCGAATTGATGTTGAACGGACGCCCCACGTGATTGAAGATGCGTTCCTCAAGGCCGCCCAACGTTTCGGTCATTTCCTGGGACATAGAAGTGAGCACGGAAGTGTCGAGGGCCACGCCCTGCAGCTCCATATCGCCAAGCACCGGAACGAGCGGCATCTCCACGTCATGAAAGAGACTGTCCACCTCCTTGTTCAGGATTTCCGGCGTCAGATTTTCCATCAGCTGGAGCGTGACCGCGGCGTCGGCGCCGGCATAACGCGCTACCGTGTCGATGGCTACCTCATCCATGGTGATCTGTGTCTTACCCTTGCCAATCAACGCCTCGATGGGTGTCATTTCTATGTTCAATCGGGCCAGAGCAAGGGCGCTGAGCGATAGTCCTCGACTCACGGAATTGATGAGAAAGGCCGCGATCATGGTGTCGAAGTACAGGCCGTTCATGACCAGCCCGTGATGAGCCAGGACTTGGTAGTCGTATTTGATATTGTGGCCCACTTTTCGGCGGTTCGGGGCTTCCAGCATCGGGCGTAGGGCGGCCATAACCACGGGCAGAGGGAGCTGCGTGCCCTCGGCATGGCCAACCGGGACATACCACGCCGCACCGGGCTCAGTGGCAAACGACAGGCCGACCAACACGGCACGCAGGGGATCGGTGCTGGTAGTGTCGGTGTCCACGGCAAAGCGATCCGCGGCCGCCAATGTGCTAGTAAGCTCTTCCAACCCCGCTCGGGTAGACACCACGCGGGTTATGGTCGTCGTCTCGACTTCAGGCGGGTAAGCGGAACCGGCGACGGGCACGGTGCTGGCG
>JBPCKK010000113.1:0-8987 GCA_051004335.1 Chloroflexota bacterium | reverse complement strand
TTGGGAAGATGGGTTCTCGACGTTCGCGGCCAGCTTTCGGGGACCGGACATTCGGGATGAGCGTGCTTTTGAGACGCTGCTATGGACGCAACTACAGGCTCTCTACGAAGTCGACCGCCAGTCGCATCGGTGGGACCCGATGACTTGCTCCAATCCGGCCGATGCCGCGTTTTCATATTCGTTCGCTGGACGCACCTTTTTTGTCGTCGGCCTGCACCCATGCGCCTCCCGCCTTTCTTGGCGTTTCGCCTATTCAACGCTCGCCGCCAGTTCGACCGCCTTCGTGCGGATGGCCGGTATGATCGGATCATGCATGTAATTCGTGCTCGGGAACGCGCACAACAGGGGACCGAGAACCCAATGCTGGACGACTTCGGTACGCGCTCTGAAGCGCGGCAGTACGCGGGAGGCGTGGTGGAGGATGACTGGCAATGCCCGTTTACTGCCGACGGTCCAGTTTCGGGCGGCTCGCGCCGGCCGTGACGATCCTTTACCTGAGTACTGGCGTCATCTTGTACTCCAACCGCAGCAGGCCAATGCTTACGATTGTCGGTGACACGGTGGGCAAGCACGACTTCTTGTATACACTATGCAGCCCAGAGACGTTCAGCATCCTGTACCACCACGAAGGTGATCACCCAAGCTGCCTGGTAAAACTTGGCCAGCAGTCTGGCACCTTTCGGGATAACTTCGAACAGTATTGCGACTACCTTCGACATATTTATGAATGTGGACGTTTTCCCGGACGGGAAGTTACACATCAACCCGCCACGCTCTCGAGCGGGCGACTCTATAACCCTCAAGGGCGAGATGGACCTCGTGGTTGGGGTCACTGCCTGCTCGACGGAGATGAGCAACAACTACAGTTTTACGCCGATCGACGTGGAGATCATCTCGGGCGGATGATAGAGAACGGGAGCACGATCTCCTTAGTCGCGAGCTGGTGACGAAGCTGTACGACAACCACTGCGGTTGGTGAGTGACGATGGTAGGCGCCGCGGGGGACGGCGAAACTCTTGGCCCACCTGCCCTCTCGATTGGTTCGCCCAGCGATGTGTACGGCGTGCCCGCCGGGAAAGATAACGTGAAGTGCCACGGTTAGTCGCTGATGATGGTTGGCGCGGATTACCACCCGATCAAACGTGCCGGCCCGGACAGTTGTGTACCACAGATACGCGCGCCGGAAGCTCAAGACATACTGCGTGCCGGGAGTCCGAGTTGGGGCGGGCACAATGGTGAGTTGTGGGGGCGTCGCCGTTGGGGCGACGGTTGCGATGGTGGGAGGAGCTGGAGGAAGAATAGCGGTAGCAGTCGGTGTTGCAGTAGGGAGATTGAGCACCGTTAGGTGCGCGGTGGCGAAGCGGCGAGACGTAGTGCCCAGAGCAAAGATCAGGTAGGTGCCCGGTATGGTCTGCGATGGGGGCGTCGAAAGTTGCGTGCTGAACATGCCGTCGGCGGTAACAGAGCCAATTGCCTGCTGCGTGGCAGGCGCAAGGCCGGCGAGGGGCACGCTGAAGTCGACAGTCACCTGTTCGCCGGGGGAGAATCCGGCGCCAGTGACAGTGATAGTGGTTGCGCTGCCCGCCGCAACCGAACTTGGAGTGACCGCTAACTGTGCGGTGGACTGAATGAGCGACGGTGTGTTTGTGCCGAGTGGAACTACCAGAGCCGGCACGGCCGCCTGCGTGGAAGACGGAACGTATCCGGACCCGAAGGCAATCGTCAGAAACACGGCAAGGACGCATACCGTTGCAACGGAACTACGGCTGCGCAACATGGTGGTTTTCCTCCGGTAGGGGCATCAGCAGTGGTGGTTCGGCTCACCGCAATCTTATGCCTTCCGTCCTTCATCGTCAACAACCACAGTCGAGTGGTTTGGCAGGTAGGCGGGACGATGGTACACTACCGGATGATCTCGCCTACGCGAGACATATTTCTCATTAGGGACTATGTACATGGCATACCAACGACCACAGATTCTCACTGCCGAGGGTAAGAGTGAGATGGAAAAGAAGCTGCACTTTCTGAAGACTGTGAAGCGGCCGGAGATCGCTCACCGGATCGGCTCGGCGGCGGACGACGGCGACCTCTCGGAGAATGGCGCCTATCATCAGGCCAAGGAGGACCAGGGCCGGCTGGAGGGACAGATCGCCGAGCTCGAGGCGGTTTTACGCTTTGCGCAGGTAGCCGTGGACACCGGAGACAAAGTCGGCATCGGCAAGCATGTCACTGTAGAGGACGAGAACGGAAAGGAGAAAACGTATCGCCTCGTCAACTCACACGAGGTGAACGTCTCCGTTGGCCATATCTCCGACCAGTCCCCGATTGGGGCGGCCTTGATGGGAAAGCGGGCCGGCGACGTAGTTCAGGCAGAGACACCGGGCCGCCCGCGCACCTTGAAGGTGGTTTCGGTTAAGTAGCGAACAGGGCGCTACTTGCCGAGCAGGCGGCTAATCAGAATGCTCGCTTCGAAGAGGACGTAGAGAATGCCTCCCAGAATTAAGGGGGAAATCCAGTCGGCGCCTGGCGTGACAATCGTGGCAAACGCGAAGATGATGAAGAAGCCGTAGACGCGCTTGGACGCCAACCAGCGGGACGACGTGATGCCGGCCGTGGTCAGAGATACCAAGACTAGCGGCAACTCAAAGGACACTCCGAAGACTACAAGAATCAAGGCAACAAAGCCGATGTACTGACTGGCGAAGGCCAGGATTTCCACGTGCGGGCCCTGGAACTTGGTGAAAAACGTGATGGCCAGCGGGATAACGTAAAACCCAGTAGCGGCGCCAGCGACGAACAGCCCCAGGGCCGACGCGAGCCAGATAGGAGCCCAGCGATTCGCTCCGGGCCCAAAGGCTGGAGCGACAAACGCCCACACCTCGTACAACGTGACCGGCAGGGCAAACATAAAGCCCAACATCACGGCGATCTTCAGGTTGAGGGTAAATCCGCCGTAGATATTGTCGACAACCAACTTGCATTGATTCTTGGGCAGATGCTGACAAAGCGGTGTATCCAGGATTTGGATGACATGCCCGGCCAGAAACCAGCCCACAACAGAGCCGAGGGCAATTGCAACAATGCAGACCGTCAGGCGTTTACGCAGTTCACCGAGATGCTCGATGAACGTCATGTACTTTGGATCTGGTTGGCGGTACCTAGGCCGATTCGGCGCTTCGGTGGTCACCGGCTACGTTCCAGGCCGATATCAGCATGGCACAAAGCTTTCATTCTCCCGTAATAAGCTACGACAGAGGCAAGAGGCGCAGGGCCAGCCGTACGTGGCCGAGCCTGCACTCTCCGCATCCGTTACGCGCGGCGCTCCGGATCGCTGGGCACCGCACTGGGCACCGCCGGCTCTGCCGTTCGCTCCGCCATCTTCACGTCGTTCGGTTCGACAGCAGGGATCTGCACCGTTCCGGTGGCGACGGGTTTCTCCTCGTCGTGGTCCGTGTGCTTTTTGAATTCCCTGATTCCCTTGCCCAGTCCTTGACCAATTTCCGGCAGCCTCTTGGGGCCGAAAATAACCAGGGCGATCAGGAGCAAGGCGATCAGTTCAGGTGCGTGTAAAAAACCCATGGCAACTCCTACCAGTACCTACGTACACGCCTCCAGTATAGATCAATGAGTTCTGGGCGTATTGACATTACTCCGGGGTATGCTCACGCACGTATTCCGTGGCATCGCCCACGGTGCGAATCTTTTCGGCGTCTTCCTCGGAAATTTCGATGCCGAACTCTTCCTCAAGCGACATGATCAGTTCAACGAGGTCGAGAGAATCGGCGTTCAGATCCTCCTCAAATGAGGCGTTGGGAGTCAACAGGCTCTCGTCGGCGCCAAGTTGCTCCGATATTATGCGCTTCAGTCGCTCCTCGATCGAACCCTGATCAACCATGGTGTCTCTCCTCCTGCCGTGTCCTGCTTATGTAGTGTCTCGTGACTTGCCTTCGGTTGGCGCGGGAGTTTCGCTGGAAACCTCCCCTGCTATAGTACCCAGAACGCCATTGACAAACCTGCCGGAGCTCTCCCCACCGTAGGTTTTCGCTAGTTCGACGGCTTCATTGATGACCACTCGCTTTGGCGCCGAGTGAGCATAGAGCAATTCAAAGATACCTAACTCCAGCGCAACCCTATCAGTTGCCGCCATCTGTATGACGGGAAAGGCAGGCGCGGCGCACTCGATCCGCTGATCGATCTCTTGGCGCTCGGCCAGCGTACCCTGCACCAATTCAGTCGCGAAGTCTATGGTGCGGCGGTCTAGCCGGCTCTCGGCATCTTCTTCCAGCGCAGCGACCCGTTCAGCTAATACTTGCTCCACGGGGCGTCCAGTTCGAGACTCGAGCTCGAAGAGCGTCTGCAGAGCCAGGTCCCGGCTCGCGCGCCGCCCGCTAATCATGGCATTCTGGTCGCGAAGTAATCAGTGTACACGTGTCCGGCGATGAACGCGGGGTCGTAGAGCACCGAACGCAGCACTTCCAGGGTATTTGGTACTCCCTCAATCACCGTCTCAGCGAGAGCGCGGCGCATGCGTGCAATCGCCTCTGCCCGATCAACGCCGAAGGCCATGATCTTGGCCAGTAGGGAATCGTAGTGCGCCGGCAGAGCATAGCCGGTGTACATATGGGTGTCCACTCGAATGCCCGGGCCGCCCGGAAGCAGCAGCTCGGTGACCGTTCCAGTTGAAGGCCGAAACTCGGCTCCCGTTTCGGCATTCACCCGACACTCGATGGCGTGGCCGTTCAAGCGCACGTCCTCTTGCCGAAAAGCGAGCGCCTCACCCATCGCGATCAGGAGTTGGTCGCGTACGATATCCACGCCGGTCACTATTTCGGTGATGCCGTGCTCAACCTGTATGCGGGTGTTCATCTCCATGAAGTAGAAGCGCCCGTCGTCATCGACTAGAAATTCGAGGGTGCCTGCACTGGTGAAATCAAGGGCCCCAGCCCCCTGAACGGCGGCCTGACCGAGTCGCAGGCGAGTCTCCGGACCAATGGACATGCTGGGCGCTTCCTCAATTATCTTCTGGTGGCGTCGTTGGATGGAACACTCTCGTTCGCCTAAGTGGACAATATTGCCACGTAAATCGCCGAGAACCTGCACCTCGACGTGACGCGCCTTACCCAAAAATCGCTCAACATAGACCTCGTCGTTGTCGAATGAGGCGCGTGCTTCGACCCGAGCCAGGTTATATCCCTGGGTGAGATCGCGCTCATCGGTCGCTACATGCATTCCGCGTCCACCGCCGCCGGCTGAGGCTTTCAAGATTATGGGATACCCGATGTCGCGGGCAGCACTCTGCGCGTCCTCCAAGGAAGAAACCGGACCGTCGGATCCGGGCAGTATTGGTAGTCCGGCTTCGGCCATAGTGCGGCGGGCCGCTGCCTTGTTACCCACGCGCCGGATCGCCTGCGCCGAAGGTCCAATGAAGGTAAGATCGTACTCTCCACATATTTCGGCGAAATAATGGTCCTCCGCAAGGAAGCCGTAGCCCGGATGGATGGCGTCGCATCCGGTCACGAGTGCGGCACTAATGATATTGGGGACGGAGAGATAGCTCTTCCCCGCGGGCGAGGGACCGATACAGATCGAATTCTCGGCGAGACGCACGGGGAGTGAAGCGCGATCCGCCTCAGAATGGGCGACCACACAGGCGATGTTGAGATCCCGGCAGGCGCGCATAATGCGCAGGGCAATTTCCCCGCGATTGGGGATGAGCACCTTGCTGAACATGGTTAGATCATCACCATGCCGCCATCAACTCTGATCACCTGACCGGTGAGATATGCGGCGTCATCCGAGGCCAAGAAAGCCACAACTCCGGCCACATCCTCGGCGGTCCCTGGCCGGCCCATCGGTACTTGGTCGAGCATCCAGGCGCGAACCTGATCGGTAAGAGCTTCCGTCATCTCCGTGTCGATCAGCCCGGGCGCTACCACATTCACCGTGATGTTCCGCGTCGCGACCTCGCGAGCTACGCTCTTGGAGAGTCCAAGCAGGCCGGCTTTGGCCGCTGCGTAGCTCGCCTGGCCGGCATTACCGGTGTACGCGACGACAGAGGCAATATTGATAATACGCCCCCAACGCTGGCGCATGAGCGGACGCAGAGCGGCTTTTGTGGTGAGAAAGGCGCCTTTGAGATCGGTATCCAGAACGCGGTCCCAGTCAGCTTCGCTCAAGCGCATGGTGAGCATATCCGCGGACACGCCGGCATTGTTCACGAGGATGTGTAAGCCCCCCAATTGCTTGATCGTGTCGCTGACGATCCTGGCCGCGTCGTTTCCATCGCCAACATCACCCTGAACCAAGATGGCCCGCGCTCCGGCGCTCTCTACTGCCTGCAGTGCGTGACCGGCGGACTCGCCATTCGAGTGATAGTTTATTGCGATGGACGCGCCCTCGCCGGCGAGCCGAATCGCAATTTCGCGACCGATACCGCGAGAGGCGCCCGTAACCAGCGCCACCTTGCCGCTGAATCGTCCCATGTACCCGACGCCCCTACTAGACGGCGGCCTCCTTGGGGGCAATCACCTCGCGTCCGGCATAGTAGCCACAATGCCGGCACACGCGGTGCGACAGGTGGGGACGACGACAGTGACCGCAGAGGACTATGGCTCCGAAGCTCGCTCTGTCTTGTGATCGTCGGGTCCGACGCTTTGAACGGCTAGTTTTGCGCTTGGGTAAAGCTCCCATGGAGTGTTCTCCTTGTTTTTTCTATCAAGTTTGACAATTGGTGTTCGATAGCAGCGAGTCGAGCACCGCAAATGGGCTTGTACTTTCCGGTGTGGGGCAGGTACATGGGTCCGTGTTTCGATTGGTCCCACAATTGGGACAGAGGCCGCGGCAATCTGGGCGGCAGAGCGGGATCATCTCCAGCGCCAGCACGAGATTTTGGCGCAGAGCCTCAGTCAGATCGATAACATGGCTTCTGCCGACGGCGAAGGCGTTGTCATTACGGGGAGTGCTCGAGGGCAAGCCGGTGACAACGTCGATTGTGGGCTGGTACTCCTCTTCGAACGTGATGTGCGTTGGTGTTTGACAGGGTTCCAGGCAACGGGCGCAGGTCAAATGCAACGAAGCATCTGCCTCGCCGCGCGCAAGTACGCCGAAATTTGTGAGGGTCAATTTGACCTGGCCATGAACATCGGTGGCCACGCCATCCCCGAGACTGATTGGCTCAACACCGGCAAAGTCAAACGTGCGAGTCTGACCGACTTCGGACTTGAGCAGTTGGGCGACATTATAGAGCAGGGACATGGAACGACCTTCACACTATAGTGCGGGTACTTACTGATTTTGATCGCCAGATCGCACGGGTTGATCGTGCAGCGCTTCGATGGCGTGGCGCACGCTGTTCTGCACGCGATGAAGCTCGGCGTCGAGTCGATCAAGCATGTCCAGGGCGTACTCATCGGCGCCCTGACGCATGCCGCCGGCCTCTTGTTCCGCTTGATCGAGCAGTTCGCGCGCCCGGTCTTCGGCGGCAACACGGACGCTGTCCTCACTGAGCATACGTTCGACGCGCTCTTGGGCCTGCGATACCAGGCGATTCGCCTCGGATTGCGCGTGGGCGAGGATTTTATCACGCTCCTGACTCACGCGCCGTGCCTGCTTGATCTCCTCGGGGACAGTCGTGCGCATAAGATCGAGGACGTCGAGCGCCTCGCGTTCGTCAATTTGGACACGTGCCGTAAGGGGCACACGCCAGCCGCTGTTGATGACCGCTTCCAGGCGGTCCACGAGCATTAAGATATCAATGGTGTCACCTCCCTGGAGGTTTGGTGGGACAAATGCGGAGGAAAGCGCTCCACCAAACGTCGCTCAACCGGCTCAGGCACCATCGAGCGCACGTCCCCGTGGTTCTCCGCGATCTCTTTGATGATGCTGGAACTGAAGTACACGTAATCGGTGCTGGCGAAGATGCAGACTGTTTCCAAGCCAGCGGACATCTTGCGATTGGCTGCCGCTTGTTGAAATTCGTACTCGAAGTCCGAGACCCAACGTAGGCCGCGAACGATGACGGAGGCGTTAACCTCACGCGCAAAATTTATTAACAGACCCTCAAACGGTATCACTTCAATGCGTTCCAGATGCGCAAGGGACTCCCGAACCATGGCGAGGCGCTCCTCGAGCGAAAACATTACGTTCTTCTTGGGATGGGCAAATACGGCGACAATGAGGCGCTCGAACAGTTGGGACGCACGCGTGATTATGTCCACGTGGCCACGCGTGATTGGATCAAAGCTGGCCGGCAGCACCGCCACAGTCACTCGTTCCCATCCTCTCGCACGGCAAAAATCGAGACAGCGGTATCGCCATACACCCGTTGACGTTTTAGCAAAAGCCGTTCATAGCGTTCCGCAACAGAAAGACGCGGGCTGTGCTCGAAAACGACTGTCGTATCGTCCCTGAGAACCCGCGCCCTGCCAATCAATGCCATTATACTGTGTGTTCCCGCATAGGTATAGGGCGGGTCCAGCATGATCAGACCAAATGGCTCGTCGACTACAGTCAACGCTCGCTCGACAGACATACAGAGGAGACGGCTCTCGCCCTCTAGATGCGTGTGCTCCAGATTGGCTCGAATGATGTGGCAGGCCGCGGGACGCCGCTCGACAAACACCGCTCGTGTAGCGCCACGGCTGAGCGCTTCAATGCCCATCGCTCCCGTGCCGGCGAAGAGGTCGAGCGCGGCGTCGTCCACAAAGCTATCACCCAGCATGGCAAAGATCGCCTCGCGCACCTTATCGGATGTGGGCCGCGTCTCCGTCCCCTTGGGCATGCGCAAGTGATGTCCCTTGACGCATCCCGCCACCACCCGCATCACCTCGCTCTATTCGTATGTGTAGTCATCGCTCCACGATACTCGAAGGAAGGGGAGGCACGATGACTGGAATCGCGGACGAGCACTGGCGCTCTGGTACCGGCGATGTTCCCCCTGAACTTTTTCGAGAGTACGGGCGCCAAGTCGTGGATTGGCTTGCCCGCTA
>JBPCKK010000112.1:0-7988 GCA_051004335.1 Chloroflexota bacterium | reverse complement strand
AACCGGTGGCTGCCAGGGGGGAGGACGCATGACCAGTCTGCCTTTCTGTTGGGAGGTGGACCTTCAGCAGACTACATCTCCTCTCCTCCGTCAACCGCCCTCTCGATTACCTGGCCGGTGTTCTAGTAAGCCACAGATTGAGGGCCGGCCACATCGGCCAATTGATGGAGAGCGGAATAGACACTCTCGCCGAGAATGATCGGCCAAATGCCTTACTTACCCTATCTCTGGCTCCGCGGGGACGAGACCCTCGCGCACGGCGTAGAGCGCTGCTTGGGTCCGGGAGGCCAGGCCCAGCTTGCCCAGAATGCTGCTGATATGCGTGCGCACCGTCCGCTCGCCGATGCCCAGCGCCCGAGCAATCTCTTTGTTGGCCTTCCCCCGTGCGACCAAGCCCAGCACTTCGCGCTCCCGCTCGGTGAGCGGCTCGATCGGCGCCGGTCGCTTGGGCGAACGCAAGGACTCGGTCAACCGGCGCGCCACCGCTGAGTCGAGATGCATCTCGCCGTTGTAAGCCGCGCGAATGGCCGCCGCGACCTCGGGGGCGGCCACGTCTTTCAGCAGGTAGCCGGTTGCCCCCGCTTGAAGCGCGCCGTGGATTTTGCCCTCTTCGATAAAACTGGTGAGGGCAACCACCTCGATCTCCGACCAACGCTCTTTGATCGCCGCCGTGGCGGTAATCCCATCCATCTCCGGCATGAGGAGATCCATGAGGACCACATCCGGCGGCGCACCCTCCTCCTGCAACCGAGCAATGCTCTCGAGAGCCTCTGTACCGTTGGCCGCTTCACCCACGATCTCAACATCGTCGACCACCTCCAGGTAGGCTTCAATCCCGCGACGGACGACTGAATGATCGTCGACCAGAAACACGCGGATTGGCGATGTCTCAGTCATTACGCGACGCCTTCCTGCACCAGGCACGGCGTCACTACGCGCACCTTCGTGCCCTTCTCGGCAGGTGCGCTGCGAATGTCTAGTGTGCCACCGATCTGCTCCAACCGGTCGGCCATGGTTCGCAATCCAAGATGTCCCGCTGGAACCCGTGCCGAGTCGAAGCCAATGCCGTCATCCTCGATCTCCAGCAACAGCCGTCCGTGTTCATTGGCTTCCAATCGCACCACAACCCGACTGGCGCCAGCATGCTTGATCACGTTATGCAGCGCTTCCTGCACGAACCGATAGAGATGCTCCTCGGCCGCGGGCTCGATTGGCACTATCCGCTCGGGAGCCTGTACCTCAATCGGAAGCCCTTGGCGCGCGCTCAGCGCTGCCGCGTGCTTGCGCAGGGCGGCAGCGAGTCCCTCTTCCTGCAATGCACTCGGACGCAACTCAAAGATGAGCGCGCGCATCTCGGCCAGCGCTCCCTCGGTCAGCTCGCTCAGTTGACGCAGGTTGCGCCCCACTCGTCCGGTTGCCGTCGGATCTCCCGCGCGTTGCAACGCCACCTGCGCTGCTTCGGTGTGCATCGTCATGGAGAACAGCGCCTGGGTTACCGAGTCGTGCAACTCGCGAGCCAAGCGCGCCCGCTCCCCCAGCGCCGCGGCTTCCTGTGCTTGGGCATAGAGACTTGCGTTCTCCATCGCCACCGCCGCCTGGCCGGCGAGCGCCAGCGCCATGTGCGCCTGCTCCTCCGTGTAGAAGTTCGGCTCCTCGCTGGAGAGACTCAAGAGGCCAATGGTCCTACCCTTGTTAACGAGGGGAACACCCATCCACGAGCGAATGTAACTCCAAATCCCGTCCATGAGCGGCCCCACGGCATCGCGAAACGACCGAGCAACGCGGTCGTCTCCCTGCACGTCGCAAATCATTATCGGCCGTCCCTGCTCTGCCTGCTCCCACATCGGCTCGATTCGCGTCAGCGGAAAGCGAAGGCCAACTACCTGCTCAGGCGGACTCGCCCCCCGGTATTCGACGATGACCAGCTCCTCCCCACTGAGCTTGAGGAGGCTCCCGCCACGGTAATCGACCACGATTTTGAGCTGGTCGAGGATGAGGCCAAGTAACGGTTCGATACGCAAGGTGGACCCAACCTGGCGAGAGACTTCCAGCAGCGTGGAGAGTTCCCGCGTCCGCTCGGCGACGCGCTTTTCTAGAAGCTCCTGCGCTTTGACCTGCTCGGTTACATCGCGAACCAGTGCCAGGATGTGCGGTCTACCTCGATAGAGAAAGCTGGTGCCGTGGATGTCGACTGGGAAGAAACTCCCGTCCTTCCGCATGTTGACGCCACGAGCATGCATCGAGCCGTCTGTCTCGATCTCCTCCGCATAGCGCGGCAAGGCATCGTGATACTCCGGGTGGACATAGACGGTGCGGTACAGGCCAATGAACTCGTCGCGAGTGTAGCCATGCAGGGCGCAGGCGGCTGGGTTTGCTTCGACCACGCAGCCATCCAGGTCGTTGATGATGATACCGTCGCTGGTTGCCTCGAAGATGCTGTGATACTGCTCGTCTCTCTCGCGTAGCCACTTCTCGGCACGTTTGCGCTCGCTCACGTCCCTCGCCATGTTCATCACAAACCGTGGCTGGCCGCCGGCGTCCCGGATCACCGAAGCGCTGAGCTCCGCTGGAAACCGACTGCCGTCGCGCCGCTGCAGCATAAACTCTTGTTCCCGTGCGTATCCTTGGTCGATTACGCCTTGGAAGCCCTGCGTCACCTGCGGCAGATCCCGCGGTGTCACCAACTGAAATACCTCCAGACCAATCATGTCATTCGAAGTTGGAAAAGCATAGAGCTCGGCAGCCCGCTGGTTGGCCATCAGGATTGTTCCGCCGAGGTCGGTGAGGATAATCGAGTCGGGTGAGGTGGTAACCAGGGCGCGATAGAGCGCTTCACTCTCTCGTAGTCGCTCCTCGGCTTCCTTGCGCGTAGTAATGTCGGTATACGATCCGGCCATCCGGAACGCCTTCCCCTGTGCATCGCGGAGAGCCGTTCCCCGGGCAAGCATACAGCGGTAGGTTCCGTCCCGATGACACAATCGATGTTCTAGCTCGTAAACCTCGGTTCCGCCCGAGAGGTACGTCTCTAGCGAGGCGAGTGCTCGCTCCTGATCATCGGGATGGATACGCGATCGCCACTCACCGAAATCATTGCCGATCTCGTCTTCCGCATA
Organism: Chloroflexota bacterium; assembly: GCA_051004335.1. Classification (GTDB taxonomy): domain Bacteria; phylum Chloroflexota; class UBA5177; order UBA5177; family UBA5177; genus CAVSUG01. Next base: position 4,875 of record JBPCKK010000112.1, on the reverse strand, counting down.
ACCCAGCATCGCTTTCCAGCGCGCCGAGTACGCCACGGTATTGGCGCGGATGTCCCAGTCCCACAGACTGTCGCTGGCGCCAAAGACGGCTAAGGAGAAGTCTCCCTGCTGATCAGGCGAGGCGTGACCTCTCATTGAGTTTGTATTCATCAAACCATACCTCCGTCTCCAGGCGCCGCACTTATTTTACCTGCTGAGTTGATCGCGGCCAGCATATTACTCGTCCTCTTCGTTCTGATCGAGGTGCGCTTCGCCGCGCACCCGCTCGTTCCGGTGCGGATTTTCCGCTCGCGGACGCTCTCCGGGGCAAACGTGGTGGCCTTGCTCCTTGGCCTTACGATCTTCGCGGTGTTCTACTTCCTAGGCCTCTACATGCAGTAGGTATTGGGCTTCTCGCCGCTCCGAACGGGAGTCGCCTATCTGCCTATCACGATCGGGTTTATCGTCATCGCGGGTATCGCGTCGGCGCTGGTCGATCGCACTGGAGTGAAGTGGCTACTTGCCGTCGGGATGCTGGTCACCGCGGCATTCGTTCTGCTGGCCCGGCTCGGCGACCACGGCAGCTACGCCCTCGACATCCTGCCTGCCTTCATCGTGATCCCGCTGGGCGCCGGTTTGGCCTTTCTCTCGGTCACCAATGCGGCAGTCGCCGGAGTCGATCAGCGCGACGCGGGAATGGCCTCGGCGCTGCTCAATACTTCGCAGCAGGTTGGAGGAGCGGTGGGCCCGGCGCTGCTCACCACCATCGCTGCCTCGCGCACGAACAGCGTCCTGGCCAGTAACCCGCACGCGGGATTTGCCCACGCGCTTGTGCAGGGATTCCATCGTGGATTCATCGTGGGCGGGTTCTGCGCGGCTGCCGGCGCCACCTTGACCCTCGTGACCATCTCTCGACACGTGGGACGGGCGGATCGCTCGCGAGAGGACGCGTCCGTAGGCACATCGGAAGGCGCCGCTACCCGGATCGCCACGACCGTCGAGAGCTGGGAGGGCGCGACCTCGGGATGCCAGACCCGGAGTTCGGTGGCGGACACATAGAAGTCATGGCCATCGCTGAACGCGCTCACGCGACCAGGGATATTCCCGCTGGGCCGAGTTCGGCCCAGCGGGTGCGGGCCGGCGCTCACATTCGACCCACCCTCCTGGCGTGGGTGTGGTTCACCCTCCAGGCGCACTATCGCCGCGTTCGAGTTAGGGGATGATGTCTTTCGGGGCAACGTCGATCCGCCCAACGCTCGACTGGCGATCCAGCATGTGCCGGAGCTGGTCCGCTGGGATCAGGCACACGCGCTCTTCACCGAGCCAGGGCTGCGGCTCTGGCTCCGACACCTCCATTCCGGCTTCGGTCTGTTATCCGCGAGCATTCTGCTGCGTGCGTCCGACCTGATTTACGCCCTCGGTCAGACCGCCGTTCCCCTCCTGCTCACGGTCTGGCTGTATCGCAATCACCGCCGTCACTTCCCGTTGGTGCGGAATATCACTCTCCTCTCGACGTTCTTCGCGGTCATTGGTTACGAGCTGTTTCCCACGGCGCCACCCCGTCTCACCAGCGGGCTCGGCTACCAGAGCCACGTCTTCCACTTTCAGAACACAGTCCGGAACGTGATGGGCTACGGCAAATTCAACGACATTCCCCCGGGCTACAGCGCCTACTCGGCCGTGCCGAGCCTGCACATAGCCTGGGCGCTGATCGTCGCCGGCGCCGCCGTGTTGCTCGCTCCCTGGCTTATCGCTCGACTCGTGGCCAGCCTGTATCCGCTCATCATGCTCTTCGCGGTGATCGCCACCGCGAACCACTACCTCCTCGATGCCGTAGCTTCCGTGTTGGAGGTGGCGCTGGCGACCGTGATCGCGCTCACTCTCGAACCCGGTCACACGCACCTACGTCATTTGTCGGAGGCATGGTTACCCTTCTAGCCGATGTGGCGCCATACCCTGTCTCGCTACCGTGGATGCATACGCGTATTCACTCTCGCTTCAACTTCGTGGAAAGGAAAGACTTACGTGACTGCACTTACTCGCTGGATCCTCGCTCACAAGCTCCTCGTCGTCGGACTCTGGTTGGTCCTGACCGTTGTCGGCTTTGCCTCGACCTCCTCGGCCACCAACGCCCTCTCCCAGAAATTCGAACTGCCCGGTCAGGAAGGGTTTGAGACTAATCAGGCAATCCTGCATACCTACGGGCAGAACCCCGATAACCCGCCATTCGTACCGGTAGTGACGCTGCCACAGGGCACTACCGTCTATTCGCCCGGCGTGGAGGCGCAACTGAAAGCCGCCTTTGCCCGGATCGCGCAACGCGTACCCGGTGCGCGGATCGCATCGTATGCCTCCACGAGAAACTCTGTATTTGTATCCCGCGATGGTCGCACCACCTTCGGGTTGGTCTACCCGATCGAGACACTGGGCTTCAACGGCCCGACTCTTGCGCAGAATCAGCTCAAGGCGGCGCTGGCCGGTGTGACGGTTGGAGGACAACGGTTCCACCTCTCCGGCATCGACGCGTTAGCCTCTGGCGGTGGCGGCGGTAGCGGCCCCAGCGTGCTGGTCGAGGCACTGCTCGGTGGCGTAGCCGCGCTGCTCATCCTTATCTTTGTCTTTCGGTCATTCATGGCGCTGATGCCGATCCTTATGGCGTTCGTCTCCATCCCGACTACCTATCTGCTGATCTGGGGACTCACCGCCATTACGGATGTCTCCTTTATAGTTCAGTTCCTGGTGGCGTTGATCGGCCTTGGCGTGGCGATCGATTACTCGCTGCTGATCGTCCTCCGTTGGCGGGAGGAACACCGTGCCGGAGTGGGGAACGAGGAGGCCGTCGTCACTGCCATGCAAACGGCTGGGCGCTCGGTGATCTTCAGCGGAACGACCGTCGCCATCGGTCTGCTGGCGCTGCTCGTCTTGCCGGTTCCCTTTCTGCGCAGCGTGGGCTACGGCGGCGCACTCATTCCGCTCGTTAGTGTCGCCGCCGCCATAACGCTGCTGCCGGTGCTGCTGGCGTCGATTGGGCCGCGCATGGACTGGCCACAGCTTGGGCAGGATCGCGCGGGACACATCTGGACGGTTTGGGCTCGGTTTGTCATACGCCGTCGCTGGCTGGCGGCGACAACCGGAGTGGTCATTCTCCTCGCGTTGGTCTATTCCGCCACGACGATGGTGCTGGGCGAAACGAAGGCAGATGCGCTGGCCAAAACCGGCGATGCCCATATCGGGTTGGTGGCGCTGGAGCGCAGCGGCATTGGCCCGGGCGTGCTTGCCCCCTTCGAGATCCTGGTGAAGCAAGGCGATGCCGGCCGTCTGGCGCATAGCGTGAGTGGAGTCAGTGGTGTACTTGGAACCGCATCGCCACGCGATCCCAGCTGGCAGCATGCCGGCACCGCGATTGTTGATGTCTTTCCGGCAGTGGACAGCTACTCCTCCGCCGGTACCGATGTTGTTCACCGGGTGCGCAATGTGGCGCATACCCAGCCGGGCAACCCCCGAGTAGGTGGTTCGGCGCCGGGTAACGTGGACTTCGTGAACGCGGTCTACGGCAACTTCCCGCTCATGATCCTATTGATCGCCCTCATCAGCTACGTCCTGCTGGCCCGCGCCTTCCGCTCACTGCTTCTCCCACTCAAGGCGGTAGTCCTTAACGTCCTCTCGGTTGGCGCGGCCTTCGGCGTGATGGTGCTCATGTGGCAGAACGGCTACGGCTCCCAAGCAATCTGGGGGATCAAGTCAACCGGCGCCATTACTTCCTGGGTGCCGATTATGGTGTTTGCCTTCCTCTTTGGCCTCTCCATGGACTATGAGGTCTTCATCCTTGCTCGCATGCGCGAGGAGTATGACGCCACCGGCTCGACCAACATCGCGGTGATCAGGGGTATTGGACGCACCGGTCGCCTGGTGACCAGTGGGGCCTTGATCCTCTTCTTCTCCTTCGTCGCGCTGGCCTCCGGACCAGAGACCGACATCAAAGTGATTGGCACCGGTCTGGCCGCCGGCATCTTGCTGGACGCAACGGTGGTGCGGATGCTGCTAGTGCCGGCTCTGGTTTCATTGTTTGGTCGATGGAACTGGTGGATGCCGCATCTGCCGGCCCGCGTGCTCCGCGTCGAACCCTCCCTACCCGCTGCCGCAGTGGATGCAGAGGCAGCGTAGCCAACAGGCATATCATCTGTCGGAGGAGGCTGATTCATGAATCAGCCTCCCCCGCTTCTCGTTGCCGGCCTATGCTCTATGCCGGTGTCTCACGTGCCTGGTCTCGGTGCCGGCGGACTTTGGCGACGTTCCCGCAATGATTCATATCGCACCAACGGCGCCGGCCGCCGCGGCTGGTGTCGAGGAAGAGGAAACCGCAGAGATCAGCAAAGCACTGACCCACGCGCCCGACTTGCGGTGAGCTGAGGAGTTCGGCGGCGGCAAGTGAGACATGCCATATTGGCGCTTCCAGATGCACATCTGATCCGGACCAGCCAAGAATGAATCCATCGGGCGTCGCCACTATCCTTCGTTGTGACACGGCATCCGCATAGTGATCGTTGAGGGTGGCGAGCATGGCCGGCGAGACCGGCTCGTCCCAGGCGACGGCCCCCAACACCTGATGAATTGCCTCTCGCAATATTCGCGCGCGCTCCAGCGTCCGATCGGCGTCGTCCGGCAGGCGGCGAGCCTCCTGGAGAAGGGAGTCAGCAACTTGTGGGTCCACCAAACCCGCATGTTTGCTGCAGTCCACGAGGCGATCATACGAGGTAAGATGCTCGTATGGTGCCAAAGGGATAGGGTGGTCGCCGGCGGCGTACCGCAGCCAGGCGACGGTATTGGCAAAGTCCAGGGCACCATGCCCGGCGAGCCAGCGATAGGGAAGAGGGGATGATAATTCCACCAGTGGAT